>VFKJ01001090.1 GCA_009885595.1 Myxococcales bacterium
CACGGCTGCGTCATCGGAAACCGGTGCCTGGTGGGCATGGGCAGCGTGCTGCTCGACGGGGTGGAGCTGGGTGAGGAGTGCTTCGTCGCCGCCGGCTCGGTGGTGACCCCGGGGAAGAAGTTCGAGGCGCGGAGTTTTTTGGTGGGCTCGCCCGCGAAGCGGCTGCGCGCGGTGACCGAGCGGGATTTGGCGGCGATCGAGAACGGGTGGAAGAGCTATTTGCGGCTGAAGAGGGGCTATCGCTGAGGGGGAGTGAGCCCGTGCTCGCCTCCTCTCCCCGACCCTCTCCTCCGCAGGAGGAGAGGGAGCTATTTGCCCGCGTCTTCCCGGTACAGCTCCGCCAGCGCGTGCGCCTTCTCCACCTCGTCGCGCGCCTTATCGAGCTTCATCACCCGATCGAAGTTGGCCACCTGGGCCTTGAGCGCGTCCGACACCATCACGCCCGCTGACAGCCGCGCCCGCGCGCTCTGCCGTTCCTCGTTGAGCTCGGCGAGCTGCTTCGAGAGATCCTCGGCGGCCTCCATCAAGAGCTTCGCGTTGGTCTCGGCCTGCGCGAGCGCCTCCCGCGTGCGATCGAGCAGCTGCCTGGCCTCGAGCAGATCGCGCCGCAGGGTCTTCTCGATCTTCGGCTCGCCCAGGGCGCGCTCCAGCTTCTCCTGCGTGGTGACCACCCGCTGCTCGTACTTGAGCTCGTCGCGCGCCAGCTCGGCCCGGAGCGCCAGCAGGGTGGCGGCCGACTTGCGCACCTCTGCCCCCTGCCGCTCGAGCGAGGCGATCACCGCGTCGAAGACCGCCAGCGGGTCCGTCGGCTTCGGAGGGGTGGGTTTCTTCTTGAAGAAGCCGAACACGCTACAGACTTCTTCTCACACCGCCCCTCAGCAAACGAGGCGAATGCGGGCGAGCGCCTTCTGCAGCTTCGAGTCGGGCACCAGCACCCACTCCAGGTACTTCGGGAAGGTGATGCCGTAGAGCTGCAGCAGGTGCGTGAGCAGCGTCACCGCCTCGGCCCTTCTTCCGTCGGCCGGCGCGAGGCTCACCGCTTCGGCGACCGCCTCGAGCACGTCGATCACCCGCGGCAGCTGAATCGGGGCCACCGCGTGGGCGCGCGGCTTCTCGGGGAAGAGGGTGTCGAACTGCGAGTCCTGCGAGGTAGGTCTCTGCACGGGGCGGCCGTTGGCGATCGCCTCCAGCGCTTCCAGGTGAGGCACCAGCTTCTCCAGCGCGTCGGAGGTCACCGCCACGTCGGCCGGCAACAGGGTGCGCCAGGCCGAGTCGAAGTCGGTGCGCGCGAGCTGAATCTCGGCATCGGAGACGTGGTGGTAGAAGGCCCGGCCGCCCGCGTCGCGCTGCTCGATGATGAGCGAGCGCAGGTCGGGGTTCTCTTCGCCCAGCGAGATGAAGCTCAGCGCGATCTCCAGGCCCTCGTAGGGCTTGCGCGTCTTGCGGATGAGCTCGAGATCGACCCCGTCCTCGCCGTCGGTCACCAGCACCACCGTGGCGCGCGCGAGGTAGGGATCCTCTCCGCTCGCCCGGCCGATGGAGTCGAAGGCCGACACCAGCGCCAGCGAGATGTCGGTCTGCCCTTCGGCGGGCGACTCGCGGAACAGCTTGTCGATGTGGCGCGAGGCGGCGTCGCCGTTGTCGACCCGGGTCAGCTCGCTGGGGGCGTCGTTGAAGAACGAGAAGTAGAGCGGGTCGAACGGCAGCTTCGCCTTCGCCTTCACCCGAATGGCGTTGAGCTCGGACACCAGGATGGCGTCGCGGAAGCGCGCGCGGGAGCCGTGCATGGAGCCCGACGCGTCGAGCACGTACACGCGCACGGCGGTCTTCTGGGCGCGGCGGGGCCTGGGCGGCGGCTCTTCTTCGAGGTAGGCGCGCACCATCTGCCGGCCCGAGGCGAGATCGAGCACCAGCGCGCCCGGGCGATCGAGCACGAAGTGGTTGAGCTGATCGAGCGAGTTGGTGGGCTCGTAGGTCATCTGCTGCGTGGGGTACGGCACCCGGCGCTGCACGGGCCGGGTCGAGCGCGTCTCCGCCTCCACGATCTCCTCGGACAGCGCGTCCTCCACGTCGAAGTAGCGCGCGCAGCCCGAGGCCAGCTCGAGGGCGCGCCGCTCGTCGTCGTCGAGCTCGAAGGCGAGCTGCGCCAGCTCGGAGGCGAGCTGATCATCGAGGCCCTTCTGTCCCCCGGGGGCCAGCGCGTCCTGGCGGGGGCGATCGCGCCAGCCCAGCGCGCGCATCGCCTCGGCGCGATCGACTGCGGCGGTCAGGCCGTTGCGGTCGCTCATGGACAGCACCGCGTCACTGGCGACCTTCGCCAGCTCGTCGTCGCCCGACTCCACCGCGCGCTCGTAGAGCGCCCTCAAGCTGCGCCACGCGGTGGTGGGATCGCGCCGGGCGGTGTGCCGCACGTGGCGAACGAGATCGTCGAGCGAGCGCACCGCGGGCGAGGCCCTCACCCGCTCCCGCGCGGCGCCCAGCTCCAACCGCAGCCGCCGGGAGCGGTCGCGATCGCCCTTGGCGTCGGCGCCCATGCGCAGCACGATTTCATAAGCGAGATCCAAATCGCGGCGCTTCTGCGCGGTGTCCGCGACCTGCTGCTGAGCGCGGCCCGCGAGGAACTCCGCCAGCGCCAGGCGCGCGCTCTGGGGGGCGGCCACCGGGGGCGCGTGCGGCCGCCCGAAGATCTCGAAGGCGACGGGCGCGGCGGCGTCGAAGACCGCGGCCACCTTCACCACCCGGCCCAGGCGGCGAAAGTCCTGCTCGAGGCTGGTGCGCAGCTCGGGGGTGAACGCCTCGAGCGCGGCCCTGCGCTCCGCTTCCTGAAGCGCCTGCTCGAACTCATCGAGCGCGGTGACGGCGCGGGCATGCAGCCCGACGCTCAGCTCACCCAGCTTTCCCTTCGCGGTGCCCAGCTCGCGCAACAGCCGCGCGTCGGCCACGGTGTGCACGCCGGCGCGCTCGAGATCGGCGTCGAGGGCGCGCAGCGTCTCCGGCGCGGTGGCGTCCTCTGCCCGCACGAAGAGCATCCGCGCGCGATCGAACAGGCCCAGGGCCGGCGGGGTTCCTGCGCGCAGGGCGTCGAGCCTGGCCTTCTGCTGGTTGAAGCGGTCGACGCTCATCTTCGGATCACCGCTTGCCGCGGCCGTCGATCAACCGACGGGAGAAGCGCGTGAAGGCCTCCTCGCAGCGATGCACGTCCTGGGTCAGCCCATGCACCACCTCGCCGCGATCGCCGGGCTCCTGGGCGAGGCGGGCCAGCGCCGCGCCCAGGCGCACGAACTCACCTTCGCGGGTGATCAACAGGGGGAAGCGGCTCTTCACCAGCGCGTCGAAGGCCTTGTCGGAGTCCGCCCCGCCGCGCAGCTTGTCCACGGGCAGGGCCGCTTCCACCAACGACCACCAGCTGGAGAGGTAGCGCACGCGCACGCCGATCGACTGCACCTCGGCGTCGGCGATCTGCTCGCGCGTCTCGGCGGGGAGCGCCACTGCGCCCACGGTGCGCAAGAGCCCGTCGATGTTCTTGAGCGCGGTGAGCTCGCCCTCGATGGCCTGCGCGGAGAGCTGCTGCCGGTAGAAGGTGTACGCGTCTCCGGTGAGCACCCGGGTGGCATCGGGCGTGACCAGCTTGGGGGCCGTCAGGCCCTTGGCATACGCGCCCACCCGGCGTTCGATCTCGTCGCGGGCGACGCGCAGGGCGGCGTTGGCGGACGCCCCTTCCCGCTCGAGATCATCGAGCACGCCCTGCATCAGGCGCTGGAGCTGCTCCAGCCTGGAGAACGGCTGCACCGTCACCACGTCGCGCGCGTATTGCTCGGCGAGCGGCGCGAGCAGCTCCATGCGCAGCCCCGCATGGGTCGCGGACAGCTCGACCAGGCAGCGCTCCAGCTCGCGCAGGCGGCGGCTGTCGCCCATGAGCAGCTCGAGGGGGTCGCCCTTCCGGCCCGCCTGGCTCTGGTTGAAGGTGCGGGTGGCGCGGCGGCGCAGGGCGATCGAGGTGCGCTCGCGCATGGCCGTCAGGTGCGCGCGCAAGGGCTCGACCACGTCGGGCACCACGGAGCCGGCGACCATCGCGAGCTCGCCGATGCGCTCCAGCTCCTCGGCGAGGTTGGTGGCGAGGCCGGAGACCCCATCGAGCCTCACGGCGTCGTCGAACTCACTGCCCTCGGCGGCCAGGGCGATCATCTGCCCGGCCTGCCGGCAGAACTCGGCCACGCCGCGCGCGACGGCGGGCAGCCGGGCCTTCAGCTCGGGCACCCGCTGCGCCAGCTCCAGCACGTCGCCGAAGCTGCCCATCAGCGCCACCCCGCCCCGCCCTTCACCCTGCCCCGCCATGCCGCGGGCGCAGCGGGCTTCCATGCCCTGCAGCAGCAGCTCGGCGGCGCGCAGCAGCGGCTTGCGGTTGTCGGGGTGCCGGGGCCCGGGCACCAGCTTGTCGCGCAGCGAGCGGGCGGTGGTGCTGGCGACCGAAGCCGTCCACCCGCGCACCTGGCCCTCGGCGGCGCCGACCTCTTCCTGGGCCTTCAGATCGGCGGCCTCGCGCTCCAGCGACTGCTGCAGCGAGGGCGCGAGCTTTCCGTAGGCCTGGGCGAAGGTCTTGTGCTCGACGCGGATGATCTCGAGCTGCGCGCGCTCGCGGGGATCGGCGGCCTGCTTGATCATGCCGTCGAGCTCGGCGTCGATCGGGCCTCCGAGCAGGAAGAAGTGCTGCAGCATCTCGAGGTCGGCGGGCTCGGCCACCAGGCGCCGCTCGGGCCGGCGGTACATGCGATCGCGCACCACGATCGCCTTGAGCACCCAGAGCGCCTTCACCATCGAGCGCTGGGAGAAGTACTTGGTGGGCACGTAGTCCGGCAGCTTGGCCACCTGGAGCAGCAGGTCGCGCTCGAGCGCGTCAGCCAGCTCTTCCATGCCCTCGGCCACCAGCGGCGGCACCTCCACGGCCTCCACGGCTTCCTGCAGCACGTCGAGCTGCTGCAGGGTGAGGCGCGCGTGCAGCGAGGGGCGCTGGCCCGTCTGGGCGCGGTGCAGCATCTGCCCCCGGCTGGAGCGGCGCGCGAAGCTCTTGGGCGCGAAGCAGATGAACGAGATGCGATCGGCGAAGGCCTGCAGGGTCTCGGGCGAGCGCTGCAGCACCTCGGACAGGTAGCGGTTGCTGGTCATCACCGCGCACTCGCAGCGGCCCGGGGTCACCTTGCGGCCGTGCTTGAGCTCGCGCTCGTGCAGCACGTTCAGGATCGAGCGCAGCAGCATGTCGCGGCCGTCGAACACCTCGTCGAGGAAGGCGTGCACCGCGCCCAGCATGCCCTCTTCGGTGAGGTGCTCGGTGCGGCCGGTCTCGGTGAGCACCTTGAAGTCGACCGGGCCGATCAGATCGGTCTGCACGGTGTTCTCGGCCAGCTGCTTGGAGAACAGCGAGGGGCGGCCCGACTTGTCATCGACGATGCGCCCGAGCACGGCGCCGGCGATGGCGGACTTCGCGGTGCCTGGCGGGCCGATGATGAGCACGTGCTCCTTGCAGAGCAGGGCCAGCTCGAGCTGCGTGAAGAGCGACTCGCGCTCGATGAAGGCTTCCTTGAGCTCGGTGAAGAAGGCCCGGAAGGCCGTCGAAGACTCGGTGAAGCGGACTTCGTCGGACCAATGCGTCGGTGCATTCACGGGGCGGCGAGTATAACGACCGGCGCGGAAGCCCGTTCCCGTGATCGACACGCCCCCTCAAACACCTCATCGCCCAGCCCTGAACTTCACCGTGGCGTGGACGGTGTTCGCGATGGCCACCTTCCTCTTCGTGGGGTTCGCCGCGCAGGTCCTTCAGCTGGCGTGGGGGTTGTGGTTCTCGGAAGTCATCCTCTTCCTCGGCCTGGCGGTCATCGGCTACCAGGTCCTCGGCTTCCGGCCGCTGCGGGCGATGGGGCTGCACCGCTTCGAGGGCCGCGCGTTCGGGCTGGGGTTCGCGCTGGGGCTCTTGAACTACGTCGCCTGGGCGGTGCCCTTGATGGCGGCGGCGCAGGCGATCTTCCCCAAGTCGATGGTGGACCAGTTCGACAGCTCGCAGATCTTCGCGCGCGCGACCCCGCTCGAGCTGGCCATCGTGCTGGCCGCGGTGAGCATCGCGGCGCCCCTGGGGGAAGAGTTCTTCTTCCGCGGGTTCTTCCAGCGCGGGCTCGAGCTGCACCGGGGCGCGCCCCGGGCGATCGTGGTGACGGCGGTCGTCTTCAGCGCCTTCCACCTCGACCCGGTCGGGCTGAC
>VFKJ01000012.1 GCA_009885595.1 Myxococcales bacterium
ACGTTGACGATCTCGCCGTCAGCGCTGATCAGCGTGTGGTGGAGCACGTTCTTCTCGAGGCTCCAGGTCTGCACCTCGAAGCCGCTCTGGAGCGCGCCCGAGTCGTCGAGGTAGCCGACGCGCTCGACCGTGGGCTCGCTGTACAGCTCCACTGACGGGGCGAAGGTGGTGACGTTGCCCTTGGCGCCGACCTGCGCGATCGAGGTGGCCGTGTAGCCGTGGTGCGCGAGGGTCAGGCGCAGCGCGTCGCTCGCGGTGAGGCGCGCGGCGGGGAGGAGCTGATCAGCGACCAGCGTGTCGATCACGTGCACCAGCTCGCCCGAGGGGAGCACTGCGGCGCGGGCGTAGGCCCCCACCACGCGAACGCCGTCCACCTGCTGGGAGACGCGAACGTGCGTCACGCCATCAGCGCCGACGCTCGATTGCTCCACGGTGAGCCCGGTGGTGCTGCGGCCGAGGAAGTCGGCGAGCACCTGCACGGGGGCCGCTGCCGAGGGGCCCGAGAGCCGCTGGCCGGGCTGCGTGGAGAAGATGCGCAGGCTCTGAGGAGCCTCCGTGGCGGCGCCGGTGCAGCCCACGCCAGTGAAGAGGACCGCGCTTACAAACGCCGCTCGAAGGTTCGTCACGTTGGAGAGCTCCCAGGAAGAGAAGGCTGGCGGTCTAATGAGCCTGAGTACGCCGCCGCAAGGGGTGTCGCGACGATCTCCGATTTTTCCATTTACAGAGAAAATGAGACGGGGCTCAGCGGCGCTCGCGCCTGCGCCGCAGCAGCCACGAGAGCGCGAGCCCCAGGGGCGCGGCGTCGAGGGACTGGCAGGTGCAGCCGGTGGTGCGGAAGATGATCACGCCCGCATCGGGCAGCTCCCCTGGCGTCTCTCCCGCATCGCTGGAGCCCGCGTCCACACCGGCGTCGGTGCCCGCATCGACTCCGGCATCCACTCCGGCATCGGGCGGCGCGGGGAAGGCGAACCCGGTGCCCCACGCGCGAATCGCCTGCACGCCCGGCTCGGCATCGTACCGTTGGTAGACGACCGTGCCGCGCGCGTCGGGCAGCGTGCCCTGGGTGCCGAGGCTGGGCATCAGGCCGTGAGCGAGGAACGCGCGCTGGCCTGGGAGGCCGACGCGATCGATGACGATGGCGGCACCGCCGTCACCGTCGTTCTCCACGTACGCCAGCACCGGAGGGGTGCCGGGCGCGAGGCTCAGCTGGCTGAAGCGGAGCCCTGTCGGCTGGTTCAGCGGGCCCAGCGTGGTGAAGACCGTCGTCGAAGGATCCACCTGGGCGAAGCCGAACCCCGCGGGCGCGCGC
Source organism: Myxococcales bacterium (assembly GCA_009885595.1). Classification (GTDB taxonomy): domain Bacteria; phylum Myxococcota; class Myxococcia; order Myxococcales; family Myxococcaceae; genus Archangium_A. Next base: position 1,310 of record VFKJ01000012.1, read on the forward strand.
CACCCCACCACCCACGCGGTGCCGTCGTGGGTCACCACCGGCTGCGCGCCGGTGAAAGAGAAGATCGAGCCGGTGCTGCCGGAGCTCGCGCCAAACAGACCGGCTTGCCCGCCCGCCGCGGTCTCCAACGCGAAGAGGCACTTTCCCCGCAGGCAACTCAGCTCGACGTGGGGGCTGGCCGCGGCGCTGGCGAGGGTGCGGAGCGCCGTGGGGAACGCGCCCGGCGTCAGGGTTCTCGCCACCGCCTCGGTGCCAGTGCCCCACGCCACCACCCAGAGCCCGTTCTGGTCCTCCCACGCGATGGCCGGAGGGCTGGTGGCCCCTTGGATGCTGAAGGGGATCGCCCCCCCGGTGCTGGGGGCGTCGGTGTACGTCTGGATGCCCTGCACGGCGCCGCCGGCCAGGGTCCAAACGACGAGGAAGTCGGGGCCTGTTCCCGACGAGGCGAGGTCGAGCGCCAGCACGGGGACGATCGGATCGGCGATGAGGAAGCTGCCCCCGAGAGACACCCGGCCGTCGTTCTGCAGCTGCACCCGGGCGCCCCGAATCACCCGGTCGCCTTCGAGCCACACCGCGACGCCGTCGAGGCTGCCGTTGGGGAACGCCACGTGGGGCTGGCGCTGCGTGGGCGCCGCCTGCGCCACCACCGCGGGCGTCGGGCTCGCCCCCGCCGCGAACGAGGTCATCCACACGTCGCCGTTTCCGCCCAGCACGTTCTCGGTCCACACCGCCCAGAGCCGCCCCGAGGCCGCCAGGGCGAGCTCGCGCGCGCGCACGCTCACCGGGACCGAAGAGAGGCTGCCGTCGTTGAGGTCGACCAGGGTGAGCGCCGAGCTCCGGAAGAAGCCGAGCGTCGGCGGCGCGAGGAGGGTGCCTGAGGTCGTCCTCACCAGCGCGGGGCTGCTCGCGAGGGAGAAACTCTGCGGCCCATTCACTCCGGGTGACTGGCTCATCACCGCCGTGCCCTGCTCCCAGGCGACGTACGGCGCCACCCCACCGAGCGGTCCCACGCCCATGGCGACGGTGGGTCGTGACGCCTCCACCACCAGGTTGGAAGACACCTGGGTGGAGACCAGCACGCCGTTTTCCTGGGTGAGGCCCCAAATCGTGGCCGGGTTCGTCCCGAGGGTGCTCACGAAGACCGCGAACCACTTCGACTCGGTGCCGGCGATGGCCGGGTTCGACGCCCGCCCCATGGGCGCGGTGCTCGTCGCCAGGCTGGTGATGCTGGTACCGGAGAGCTCCACCACCTCGAGCGCGCCGGTGGGGTTCACGTACGCGAGGTAGCTCTGAGCGCTGGTGCCCTTGGCCGCCAGCGCGGGTTGAGCTCCTTCCGCGACCACGAAGGGCGTCGCCAGCAGGCCGAGGTTGTTCACGCGCACCGCGTGGACCTCCGAGCCACCGTTCACCTCCGACGCCCAGGCGATGAGCCAGCCGGTGCCTTCCCCGCAGAGGGTGGGCCCGACCTGGTTTCCGGGCTCGACGGAGACGGGAAGGCCGGTGGCGTCCCGCACCGTGCCCGACAGGGTGAGGCGAGCCCCGAAGAGGTCGGTGCCGCGCTGCCGCCGGTCGTCGACCCAGACCACCATGGCCTCCCCGAGGCTGTTGGTGGCGATGGCCGGGGAGTGCTCGTCGGTGGGCGGGGCGTCGAGCGTCACTGCGTCGGGGTCGAGCGGCACCTCCGCAGAGACGAGGGGGTCGATGTGCAGGGGGAAGGCCTGCGGCGCGTCCACCACCTCCTTCGGCACCACCAGCTCGAGGCCACCTTCCACGTGCCTCACCACCAGGGGTGACTTCCGTTCGCCGCGCACCACGAAGGCGTTGCCGTAGCGCAGCGAGTCGGCGGCGCCGGGCCCGCGGAAGACGTGACCGCCCTGGTCCTGGTGGTGCCAGGGGCCGACCACCGAAAGAAAGAGGGTGAGCGCGCCGGTCCCGCGCGGGGGCCTCGCTAAGGTGAAGGTCTGCGCGAGGCCGTCGGGGCCGTTGGTCCAGGTCTCCTCGAGGGCGCAGGCGCGGGTGGTGCGCACGGTGCGCGGCGAGGCGGGGTCGACGGCGCGGCGCTTGGTCTCGGTCCGGCAGGGCGCGGCGCCTTCGCGGCGCACGGACTGCAACGAGAGGCGCAGCGGCTGGGCGCCCTGGAGCTCGAGCGAACCATCGGCGTGGGAGATGACCCGGTGCGTGGGGGTGGCCGAGACGCGATCGTCGCCGTCGTCGATGAAGGTCCGGCGCGCTTCGGTGATGACCGCGCCGACATCGGGAGCGGCGCCGAGGAGCGAAGAGAGCAGAAGCGCAACGATCATCTGCAGCGGAGGATCGCCCCTGCGGGCGCGGGGAGCAACAGGGTCGTCCCCGGGCAGGTGTGCCACGATGAAAGCGATGATCCGCCGGCTCCTCCCCGCCCTGCTGCTGGTCGCGTGCGGCCGCACCGCGCTGGTGCCGCCCGGAGTGGTGCGCGAGCTCGTCTGCGGAGACGGCGTGGTGAACGTGGGCGAGTCGTGTGACGACGGAAACACCGACGACACCGACGCCTGCCTCACCACCTGCGACTTCGCGCGCTGCGGTGACGGCGTGGTGTGGGCCAACCGCGAGCTGTGCGACCCGGGCCCCACGCCTGCCGATGCGGGCGGCGCGTGCAACGCGAACTGCACGGTGCCCAGCTGTGGGAACGCGGTGCTGGAACCGCCCGAGCGCTGCGACGACGGCAACCGGGACGACGAGGACGCGTGCTCTGCCCGCTGCCTGCCGGCGATCTGCGGCGACGGCCTGCGCCAGCGCGGCGTGGAGGCGTGCGACGACGGCAACGGCAGCAACGAAGACGCGTGCGTCGAGAGCTGCCAGCTCGCGCGCTGCGGCGACGCCTTCGTGCAGCAGGGGGTGGAGCCGTGCGACGACGCCAACTCCGTTCAGACCGACGCCTGCCTCACCTTCTGCATCGCGGCGCGCTGCGGAGATGGCCTGGTGTGGGCGGGCGTGGAGGGGTGTGACGACGCCAACCCCGATGAGGGTGATGCCTGCCTGTCCACCTGCCGCCCAGCGAGCTGCGGTGACGGCTTTCTCCAGCGGGGCGTGGAGGCCTGCGACGACGGCAACGCCGACGACTCCGACGCGTGCGTGGCGGGCTGCCTGCCCGCGCGGTGTGGTGACGGGTTCACGCAGTCAGGCGTGGAGCAGTGCGACGACGGCAACCCCGTCGAGCTCGACGACTGCACCAACCACTGCGCGGTGCCGGTGTGCGGCGACGGGGTGCGCGCGGGGCAGGAGGCGTGCGACCTGGGCGCGGCGAACGGCGACACCCCGGCGTTCCGCATCACCCAGCCGTCAGGCACGCGCATCGGCACCGACGCCCTGGTGCGCAGCGGCACGGTGCAGCGCTTCTACAACTACAGCAGCGCCAGCTCGCACACCGGGCTGGAGGTGGTCTCGGAGAGCCGCATCTACTTGTACGCAGACTCGATGACGGGGCGGCTCTCCCTGGTCACCACCCACGGCATCGACTTCCTGGGCGGAAGCTCGCCGCGACAGCCGGCCTCCACCATCCAGTTCGACATCACCGGCCTGCCGCCGGGGGTGGGGGTGGAGGTGGCCGACGACACGCCCGGCGAGTTCTTCCTGGGGCCTTCGGGCAGCGGCAACGCCTTCGGGCGCTGGCAGTTCGACGCGAACAGCGATGGCGGGGCGCTGGGGCCGCTCCCCTTCCCCGGGCGCTGGCGCATCACCGTCACGCCGCGCTTCATGACGGGCATCACCACCTGGGGCTGGGTGCGGGACGACGCGGTGCGCATCGCGCTCGACCTGAGCCAGCCCATCACCATCGAGGCGCTCGACACGGCTGCTCTGTGCCGCACCGACTGCACCGTGCCCACCTGTGGGGATGGCCGGTTCGACGCGGGCGAGGTGTGTGACGACGGGAACACCGTCGGGGGTGACGGCTGCGCGGCAGACTGCCGCAGCCTCCGTTGATCTGTCCCCCTCTCCCCTGAGGGGGAGAGGGCTTACTTCTTCTCCCGCAGCGCCTTGCCCTGCTGGCTGCACACCTTGTTGAGCTCAGCCAGGGTGATGTCGGTGCCCGCGACGCTGAACGAGCGCTCCTTGAGCTCAGGGTTGCGGTGCGCCAGCGTGATGCCCGTGGCGGTGCACTCGTCATACTGCGCGAGCGCCTCGGTCTTCTTCCCCGAGGCCATCAGGCTCTTCGCCTTCTCGTAGGCCTTCTTCGGCCCGTCATCGAACGCGATGAGCGCGGCCAGCGGCTTGATCAACGGCTCGGTCGTCGCCATGCGCTGCGTGCACAGGCTGACGATCTCCTTGGGCGTGCCGTTGCGGCCGTCGACCAGCACGATGGCCTTGACGAGCATCGGGTTGCCCTCGACCATCGAGTTCCCCTCTTCCTTGCACGACTTGAACAGCGCCAGCGCCTTCTCGTAGCCGGCCTTCTGCGAGCGGAGATCCTTCCCGCCCTCAGCGACGGCGAAGGCCGCGTTGCCCGCGAGGTACGCCTCGCCGGTCTTCTTGCGCAGCTCGCGCGCCTGCTTGGCGAGCTCGAGCCCCTCGATCAGCCCAAACTGGGCGTTGCGCGCGCGCTCGGCGGCGGCGGCGTAGCCCTTGTCCTTCGTCTCGAGGGGGACCTGGCCGTCGAGCTTCGCGCCGTAGTCATCGACGCTCTTCGCGGCCGCGGCGACGTCGGCGTCGGTGCAGCCCGGCTGGCGAGCGGCCTCGAGCTTCTCCTTGGCGGCGGCGAGCGCCTCGTTGAGCACCTCGCGGCCGTCGCTGCCCGCCAGCGCCACCGTGCGGCGGGCGATCTTCCCATTCGCCTCGGTGATGCGCTTCTTCACCTCGCGGTCGTAGGCGGCGTACTCGCGGCTCTTCGAGGTGAGGGCCGCACCCGCCTCGAGCGCGGTGCCGATCGCCTTCACCGCGTCGGTCGCGGCCGTCAGCTGCTGATTGGTGACGACGGGCCCTGCGATGAGGTCCAGCTGCTTGTCGGCGACCTTGCGCGCTTCGTCGACGCGGCCCTGCTGCAGCTCGACGTCGACCTCGATGCGGCGCTTGTTCACCATGGCCTTCGAGTCACGCAGCGCCTGCCTGCCGTCGGCGAGGTGCGCGCTGAGCGAGGAGTCCTTCGCGTTCATCCCCTGAATGGTCTTCTCCAGCACCAGCAGGGCGCTGTTCGCCTCGGCGAAGGCGTCGTCGTTGGGCGAGCGGCCTTCCACCTTACGCATCGCGAGGTTCAGGTCCTTGCGCGCGGCGGTCAGCGTCGAGAGCTGGGCGCCGGTATCGAGCTCACGCTGGCGCTTGGCGATGCTCGCCTTGGTGTCACGCACCGCCTGGCGGCCGTCGGCGATGGCCGCGCTCAGCGAGGCGTCCTTGGCGTTCAGGCCGTCG
>VFKJ01000708.1 GCA_009885595.1 Myxococcales bacterium
GGCGCCACCGCGGCGAGCGCCTGCACCGGCGGCAGCGCGGTGGAATGATCGCCGCCGAGCACGAAGGGCTTCACCTTGGGGTTCAACTGGAAGACGAGCTCGAACACCCGGCGCTCGATGGACAGCGGAGAGACGGGCAGCAGGGCGCGCACCTCTTCGGCGACGTCGGGGTAGACGGCCTTGCGGCTGGCGAAGAGCTGCGCTGGCGAGAGCATCTCGTCGGACAGCAGCTGCGGCACCACGAAGACGTCGCCCAGATCGATCACTCCGCGGCTGGCGAGGTCGACGCCCTCGTCGAGCAGGCGCAGGCGAATGCCCTGCGGGCCCAGGTTGGCCCCGCGCTGGAACCCCGCGCCCACGTCGGAAGGCACGCCCACCAGCACGCCCTTCGCGGTGGCGATCTTCTCCAGCGCGTCGCGAAACCTCTGGCGAACCTGCTCGGGTGAGCTGGCCCCGTAGAGGCGCTGCTGCAGGGAGTCCTGCGCGGCCTTGCCGGTGCTCACGAGGTACAGCCCGCCGCCAGCGGGGCGCAGCAGGGTGGCCAGCTCGTCCAGAGGGCTCATGGGGCCTGTATATAGAAGGTGCGGCGCGAGGGCCCCCTCATCACCAGGCCGTGCGCATCCACACCGCGCGCAAGAGCGGGAGCGAGCGCTCGCCCAGCGTCTGCCGGCCGGAGATCAACGCCACCGCTTCCACCCGGGTGCCGTTGGGGAAGTTGCCGCTCCACGCGCGCTTCGGGGGAATGAAGAGGAACACCTGGCGATCACCCAGCTGGATGATGCCGATGTTCTCGGTGAGGCCCTCGCCCACGATGCCCTCGAGCAGCACCGCCTTGCCCTCGGCGGCCTCAGGGGCGTCGAGCACCGCGAGGTCCTTCGAGTTCGCCGACAGCTTGAGGGTGGGCGCGTAGGCGGACACCGCTTCTTCGAAGGTCGACACGTTGGTGCCCGGCGCCCAGGCCGCGGGGCTGCCCGTTTCGCGCCGGTGGGCCAGCTCGGCGTCGACGGCCTTCACCGCCCCTTCCAGCGCGTTGCCCCGCACCTGGCGGCACTCGCGCAGCCGCTCTGCGCGCGCGAGCAGCCCCGTCTCGCTCAGGGTGTCCAGCGGCTTGCCCGCCTCCTGCTCCAGCGCCACGCAGGCGCTCCACGCAGAGAACAGCGCGCGCGCGTCTTCGGAGAGCTCGACCTCCCGCTCGGCGAACTTCATCGTCTCGGGCGCCAGCTTCGACTTCGTGCCGTCGAGATCGAGCGCGCCGTCAGAGACCTGCGTGGGCAACACCGCGCCCTGCGCCGAGACCAGCGTCAACGGCCCGGTGACCGGCCGCTCGTTGCAGCGCACGTCCTTCTGGCTCACCACCTGCTCCGCCCGCTGCGCCTGCACCTCTTCCCCGGTGCGCGCCCGCGCGATCAACCCGACGATCAACGCCGGCACGCCGATGCCCAGCGTCACCAGGCTGGCGCCCTGCAGGTACTGCCGCGTCGAGGGCCCGTAGTTGCCCCCAGCGTCGATGACGTTGGTGTTGGCCGAGGAAGCGACCAAAAAGCTGACGGCCAGGAGCACCCCGCTGGCCAGGGTGTTGGCGATGCCGGTGGAGAGCGCGGGCCCGGCGGCGCTCGAGCTGCGCTCGGTGATCTTCTCTTCCGCGTACTCCTCGACCTGCTCGGCGCGGCACACGTCGTAGCCGACGACGGTGAGCTTGAGCATCGGCCAGTCGACGCGCACGTCGCTGGTGACGCCGCCCTCCAGCAGCACCGGCCGCTCGAAGGTGCGCAGCAGGGGCCCTCGCTCCACGCGCGTGGTGGAGTCGACCGCGGTGCAGGCGGCCAGGGGCCAGGCGAGCAGCAGCAGCAGCAGCAGGCGCCTCACGGCGTGCCCCCGAGGAAGACGACCAGGTTGGGGCAGTTGCGAAGGGTCTCGTCGACGAACTCGCACGAGGGGTGCGCCGAGCGCTGGTCGCTCTCCCGCACCAGCGGCAACCGGCAGCTGAGCACCTCGGCGCGCGTGGGCGAGGTGAAGGCGAAGTCGGTGGCGTTGCAGCCGGAGCGGGCCTCGAGCTCGGCCTCACAGCCCTCGGCGGGCAGGGACAGCCGGGTGCTGGCGGTGACGCAGTACGGCTGGGCGCACAGCCGGCCGATGACGTCGCGGCACAGCTCTGCGTCAGGCGCCGGAGGGCCCACGCACGACAGCAGGAAGAGGCAGGAGAAGGCGGCGGCTCGCACGGATCGATGGAGCATAGCCGCGAGTGGCTGATAGACCGCTAAAGCGATGGCTTGGTACTCCCTGACGGTCGATATCCCTGAAGACGAGAGCGAGCTCGCCCAGAGCGTGCTGTACGAGCACGGCGCCGCGGGCCTCGAGGTGCGCGACTCCCTCAACCAGACGGTGCTGACGGTGCGCGCGCCCGCGAAGGGAGAGGCGATCCTGATCGCCTACTTCGAGGACAAGCAGGACGCGCTCGACGCCCAGGAGGAGCTCACCGAGAAGGTGGCGGGCTCGCGCTTCGCGGTCGAAGACGTGGTGGAGCGTGACTGGAGCACCGAGTGGCGCAACCAGATCAAGAGCGTCACCGTGGGCCGGCTGTGGGTGGGCCCGCCGTGGGAAAAGCCGACCGCGCCGAAGGACAAGGTCTGCATCTTCATCGAGCCGAAGATGGCGTTCGGCACGGGCGATCACCCCACCACCTCGCTGTGCCTCGCCGCGGTGGACACCTTCATGGAGAAGCACCCCGGCGCCAGCGTGCTCGACGTGGGCACCGGCACCGGCGTGCTCGCCTTCGCGGCCAGGAAGCTGGGCGCGAGCCGCTGCGTGGGCATCGACAACGACGTCACCTCGGTCGAGCTGGCCAGGGAGTGCGCGCAGGAGAACGGCATCGAGGGCGTGGAGCTGTCCACCAAGACGCTGCCCGGCATCGAGGGGAAGTTCGACCTGGTGCTGGCGAACATCCTGGCGAACACGCTGTGCGAGCTGGCGCCGCTCATCGCGCCCAAGGTGAACAAGCACCTGGTGCTCGCGGGCGTGCTGGTGCCGCAGGCTGAAGAGGTGACCGCCGCGTACGTGAAGTGCGGCCTCAAGCACGCAGGCAACGCCACCATCGGCGAGTGGATTCGCCTCGAGTTCGACGCGTGATCCGCCTGCTGGTGCCCGGCGCCGAGGAGGGGCAGGTCAGCGTCGACGGGCCGCGCCTGCACTACCTGCTCAACGTGCTGCGGGTGAAGGCGGGCGACTGTCTCGAGGTGTTCGACGGCGAGGGGCTCGCGTTCGACGCGAAGGTGGTCTCGCTCGGGCAGCTGGGCGGGGTGTTGGTGCTCAGCGGCCAGCGGGAGGCGCCCCGGCCGAGATCGATCACCATCGTGCAGGGGCTCCCCAGGGCCGAGAAGCTGGAGCTGGTGCTGCAAAAAGGGACCGAGCTGGGCGCCAGCGCCTTCGCGCCCGCGGCCTGCGCGCGCAGCGTGGTGAAGCTGGAAGGGAAAGAAGAGGCGAAGCTCGCGCGGTGGCAGCGCATCGTCGAGGAAGCAGCGCGGCAGTGCGGGCGCACCACGGTGCCGCAGGTGCTCGCGCCCAGACCGCTGCTCGCGGCCGTCGCCTCGCTGCCCGGTGACCCGGTGGTGCTGGTGCTCGATGAAGAGGAACGCGCGCTGCCGTTGTCGACCGCGGTGGCTTCGGTGGGCGCACGGCCGCTGGCGCTGGTGATTGGGCCCGAGGGTGGGCTCACGCGCGAAGAGGTCAATGCGCTGCGGGCGAAGGGCGCGATCGGCGTGACGCTCGGGAGGTTGGTGCTGCGGACCGAGACGGCCGCGCTGGCCGCGCTCGCGGTGCTGCGGCATCTCGATGGCGAGCTCGGGTAAAACTTCGGCAAGCCCTCTCCCCGACCCTCTCCCCCGAGGGGGAGAGGGAGATGATGGACAGGTAGGCCGGTGTAGGTTTTCTTGATCCGGCACCACTCTCGGCATCTCATCTCCCCCGTGAGCAGCGACCC
>VFKJ01001078.1 GCA_009885595.1 Myxococcales bacterium
AGTGGCTCATCGTACGCATGCCTGCCCCGCATCACGCAGCGTCGTCACATACCCGAGGCCATCTTCAGCCAGTCAGGCCCGCTTGAAGGCCCTGCAGCCCTCGCTCGCGCCGGCTCCCCGGGCCCCCGCGGCCGACTTCTTGCTGCCACGCCGCGCATGGCAACCGCATCCTTCGTTCAGCCGTGGACGACCCCACCTCGCCCGACGACCAGGCCTCGTCGCCGCGAAGGCCACGGCATCCGCCACATCCTGGCCTGTCTGGACCGTTCGGCCCTCTCAGAGGCGTGCCTCCCCTACGCCCTGTCGATGGCCCGCACCTTCGGCGCCAGGCTCACGCTCCTGCACGTGATGCAGCCCTCGGTCGATCGGTCGGGGGCGCCGATGACCGACGCGCTCGCCTGGGAAATCTCGCGGCAGGAAGCCATGAGCTACCTGGCGCGCCAGCAGCAGGCGCTGGCGCAGGCCACGGGCCGGCCTGCCGAGGTCCGCCTGGAGCAGGGCCACCCCGCCGAGCGCATCATCGCGATCGCGCGCGAGGTGGGCGCCGACCTCACGGTGCTCGCCAGTCACGGCGAGGGCGGGGTGACCGCGTGGAACCTCGGGAGCACGGTGCAGCAGGTGCTGGCCGTGGCGCGCGGGTCCGTGCTCGTCGCGCGCTCGACGGCGGCGGCGACGCCAACCATCGTGTCGCCGAAGCGGATCCTCGTGCCCCTCGACGGCTCGCTGCGAACCCAGAGCGTGCTGCCCACGGTGGTGACGCTCGCCCAGGCGCACGCGGCCGAGGTGCTGCTGGTGCACGTCGTGACGGAGCCGGTGCCCAGCGCGCTGCTCCAGGATCCGGCCGACCTGGCGCTCGCGCGCGAGCTGGCCACGCGCCTCGAGGCGCGCGCGCGGGCGTACGTCGAGAGCATCCGCGATCAGCTCGCCTTCGACCTGGTGTCCGCCCGCGCGCTGGTGGTGCGCCACGCGGACGAGCGGCAATCGCTGCTCGAGCTCTCCCAGCGTGAAGACGTCAGCCTCGTGGTGCTCTCTGCGCACGGGGCCACCTGCAACCCCGCGCGGACCTACGGGAGCGTCACCGCGCATCTGCTGAGCTACTCGCTGGTGCCGCTGCTGGTGCTCCAGGACCTCCCTGAGGCGGAGCTCCGCCTCAACTCGCAGGAAGGGGAGCACGCCCCTCCACTGCGCTCGAGCCACCCGCCGGGTGACGTTTGAGCCCGTCCGCGGACGGCTCGACCCGCGAGAGCGCTGCGAAGCGGACGGCGCTCGAGGGAAGCGCGCGCGCGCTGGCCGGCGAGCATCGCGACCTGCTGCGCGGCGAGGCCTCGATCACCCGCTTCATCGACTCCTCGCGCGTCGCCCGCTCCCTGGCGCAAGCGCGCACGTACCTCGCGGCGAGGCCCGCCGCTGAGGTCACGCTGCAGAAGACGGGCGAGTGGTTCCTCGACAACTACTACCTGCTGCGCCGGGTGGCGCGGCAGGTGGCCGAGGAGCTCCCCTGGGGCTTCCGCCGGCGCCTCCCGCTGCTCGCGTCGGGCCCCGCGAAGGGCCTGAGCCGGATCGACGCCCTGGCCCGCGCCTTCGACCAGCAGGCCGGGGTCAGCCTCGACGTGGCCGCGCTGGAGCACTTCGTCCGCGCGTACCAGGAGGTGGCGCCCCTCACGATCGCCGAGCTCTGGGCGCTGCCGACCCTGCTCCGGGAAGCCATGCTGCGCAGCCTGCTCCGCTCCCTGGCCTCGCTGGACGTGCCGGTCGAGGCGCCCGCCGAGCGGCTGCCCCCCGGGGAAGAGCTCGAGCCGTCCGTGGGCGTGGAGCGGTCGATCAGGGCGCTGCGCCTCTTCGACGAGGTCGACTGGAAGGCGTTCTTCGAGCGGAGCAACCGGGTCGAGGCGGTGCTGCGCGACGACCCGGCGCACGTCTACGCTGCGATGGACTTCTCGACCTGCGACGCCTACCGCAAGGCCGTCGAGGAGCTCGCCTGGGCCACCGGCCGGGCCGAGCAGGACGTCGCGGAGCGCGCGGTGGCCCTGGCGCGCGCCCACGGCGCCGACCAGCGACGGGGGCACGTCGGCTACTACCTGGTGGACGGCGGCCGGCGCGTGCTCGAGCTGGAGTTCGGCTATCGGCCGCGTGGGCTGGAGCGGCTGCGCCGGGCCGTGCTCCGGCGACCCACGCTGAGCTACCTGGCGGCGGTGGCGCTCGCCACGGCGGCGCCGTTGTTGCCGGTGGGGTTCTTCGCGGTGCGCGCCGGCGCGCCCCCCGCGCTGCTCGCGCTGGTGCTGCTGGTGGCGCTGGTGCCCGCATCGGCCGTGGGCATGGTGCTGCTCCAGCAGCTCTTCGCGCGCCTCCTGGGGCCCCGCGCGCTCCCGCAGCTCGAGTTCGCCAAGGGCGTACCGGGTGACGCGCGCACGCTCGTGGTGATCCCCACCCTGCTCGGCCGGCAGGACGACGTCGACTCGATGCTCCGCCAGCTCGAGCGCCACTACCTCGCCAACCCCGACCCGGCCTTCCAGTTCGGGCTCCTCACCGACGAGCTGGACTCGCCCACCCTGCGGACCGACGACACGCTCCTCGAGAGCGCGGCGCAGGGCATCGCCTCGCTCAACGGCAGGTACGGCGAGGGCGGGACCGGGCCGTTTCACCTCTTGCACCGGGAGCCGCGGTGGAACCCCGCCGAGTCGCGCTTCATGGGCTGGGAGCGCAAGCGGGGCAAGCTGGAGGAACTCAATCGACTGCTGCGCGGCGATCGCCAGACCTCGTACGTTCGCCACGAAGGCAGCCCGGCCGGCCTCGAGCGGATCCGCTTCGTCCTCACCGTCGACTCCGACACCCAGCTGCCGCTGGGCAGCGCGCGCCGGCTGGTGGGGCTGCTGGCGCACCCGCTCAACCGCGCCGTCTTCGACGAGGACACGGGCGTGGTGGTGTCTGGGTACACCATCGTGCAGCCCCGCATCGAGACCGCCCCCACGAGCTCACGCCAGACGCCGTTCCAGCGCATCTTCTCGGGCGCCGTCGGCTTCGACATCTACACGCACGCCGTCTCGGACCTGTACCAGGACCTGTTCGGCGCGGGCATCTACTGCGGCAAGGGCCTCTACGAGGTCGACGCCTTCGTGCGCAGCCTCACGGGGCGCGTGCCCGAGAACGCGCTCGCCAGCCACGACCTCTTCGAGGGGGTTCACGGGCGCACTGCGCTCGCCACGGACATCGTGCTCTTCGAGGACTACCCGTCGCACTACGCCGCCTGGGCCCGGCGGATGCACCGGTGGGTGCGGGGCGACTGGCAGCTGCTGCCCTGGCTGCGCTCGCGGGTGCCGGGGGCGAAGGGGGACCGGCTCCCCAACCCGCTGGTGGCCATCGACCGCTGGAAGATTTTGGACAACCTGCGCCGGAGCGTCACGCCCCCGCTCTTCTTCCTGCTGCTGGTCTCGGCGTGGACCTGGCTGCCCGGCAGCCCGCTGGCCTGGACCCTGGCGGCCCTCGCCGGCCTCCTGCTGCCGCACCTCTGGGCGCTCTTGTTCGACCGCCGCCGGCAGGTCGAGCACCTCGCGCGCTGCGTCCTGGGCGTGACCTTCCTCGCGCACGAGGCGGCGGTCACCGTCGACGCGGTGAGCCGCGTGCTCGTGCGGCTGACCATCACCCGCAAACGCCTGCTGCAGTGGACCTCGGCCGCGCACACCGCGTTCACCTTGAGCGCCCACGGGTCGCGCGCCCTGCTCTGGAAGGAGCTGGCCGCCTCGCCTTTGCTGGCGACGGCGATCGCCTTGCTGGTCGCGTGGGTTCGCCCCTCGGCGCTCCCGGTGGCCGCGCCGCTGCTGGTGCTCTGGTGGCTCGCGCCCGAGGCGGCCCGCCTGGTCAGCCGGCCGTTGCGGCCGAGCGGCAAGCCGCTGGCGAGCGAGGAGCGCCGGAAGCTGCGCCTGCTGGCCCGGCGGACCTGGCTCTTCTTCGAGACCTTCGTGGGCCCTGGCGACCAGTGGCTGCCCATCGACAACCACCAGGAAGAGCCGCGCGAGCAGACCGCCCACCGGACCTCGCCGACGAACATCGGCCTGCTGCTCCTCTCGACGCTCGCGGCCTGGGACCTGGGCTACCTGGGCGCCGGCGAGCTCGCCCTGCGCCTGCGGCGCGCCTTCGAGTCCATCCTCCACCTCGAGCACTACCAGGGGCATCTCCTCAACTGGTACGAGACGAAGAACCTGCAGCCGCTGCTTCCCCGGTACGTGTCGACGGTCGACAGCGGGAACTTCGCCGGGTGTCTGCTGGCCCTCGAGCGGGGGTGCCACGAGGTGGCGTCGGCGCCCGTGCTGCGGGTGCAGGGGTGGGACGGCCTGGCCGACTCGCTCGACCTCTTCGACGAGGTGATCCACGCGCCTTCGTCGGCCGACTTCGGTCGCCTCGAGGCCATCCTCGGGCAGCTGCGCGACGCGATCGACCGGGGGCGCAGCCACCCCCACGAGTCCTACGCGCTGCTCCAGAAGCTGTGCGACGAGACCTCGCCGCAGCTCGACCGCGAGCTGCTCGCGCTGCTCGAGACCGGCGCCTACCTGCGCGACGCGGAATCGCTGCACGCGCTGCGGACCTCGGTGGGGCGCACTCACCAGCACCTGCAGCAGATGCGGCGGGAGCTCGACCTGCTGCTCCCCTGGCTGGGGCTGCAGCACGAGCCCGCGGCCGCCGCGCTCCACCCGCCCGGGCCTCTCCTCCGGCTGGCGGAGCTCCCGGCGGCGGCGAGCGCGCTGCGCGCCGAGCTCGAGGGGTGGGAGCGGGACCAACGGCAGGCGAAGCGGCTCACCGCCGAGCTCGAGGCCTCGGCCATGCGGGTGCGCGAGGCCCTGCAGCGCGCCGAGACGAGCGCGACCACGCTGCACGCCGAGCTCCTGGCCCTCGGCGCGCGGGCGCAGCGGGAAGTGGCGGGCATGGACTTCCGGCTGCTCTTCGACCGCAAGCGGAAGCTCTTTCACATCGGCGTCAACGTCACCCTCGATCGGCTCGACCCGAACCACTACGACCTCATGGCCTCTGAGGCGCGGCTCGCCAGCTACCTGGCCATCGTCAAGCGCGACGTGCCCGAGGCGCACTGGTACGCGCTCGGGCGCCCCATGACCCGCGTGGCGGGCGCCCCGGCGCTCTTGTCCTGGGGCGGGACGATGTTCGAGTTCCTCATGCCGTCCCTGCTGATGCGCAGCCAGCAGGGGACCCTGCTGGCGCAGACCGAGGCGCAGGTGGTGGAAGCGCAGATCGCCTACGGCAAGCAGACCGGCGCGCCCTGGGGCATCTCCGAGTCGGCGTACGCGCGGCTCGACGCCCACCAGACCTACCAGTACCAGGCCTTCGGGGTGCCGGGGCTGGGCTTCAAGCGCGGCCTCGAGGAGGAGCACGTGGTCACGCCCTACGCCTCGCTGCTGGCGTTGTCCCTGCGCCCGCGCGCCGTGGTGGACAACGTGAGCGCGCTCGAGGCGATGGGCATGCGGGGCACCTACGGGCTCTTCGAGGCGCTCGACCTGCACCCGGATCGCGTGGCGGAGGGGAAGCCGTTCGAGGTGGTGCGCTCCTACATGGCCCATCACCAGGGCATGATCCTCCTCGCCCTCGACAACTTCCTGAACGGGCAGCCCATGGTGGCGCGCTTTCACGCGAACCAGATGGTCGAGGCGGGCGAGCTCTTGCTCAACGAGCGCGCGCCCGCGACGGCGCCCGCCGAGTGGCCGATCGCCGAGGGCGCGGAAGCGGGCGCCGAGGAGGAGCCGGAGGCCCGCGGCCCGACGTTCCCCTGGTCACCGGACCCCGGCGGCGGTCCGCAGGCGTGCGTCCTGACCAACGGGCGCCTGACGAGCGTGTTGACGGACTCCGGAGGGGGAGGGCTGCGCTGGCACGGCCTGGCCGTGACGCGCTTCGAGCCCGACGCCACCTGCGACGGGGACGGCATGTGGCTCTCGGTGAGGGACGAGGAGAGCAAGCGCGTCTGGCAGGCGACCTCGCCGGAGAGCCGGACGACCTTCTCGGTGCACAAGGCCGAGTTCCATCGGCGCGAGCAGGGCCTCTCGGCCCACGTCGAGGTCGCGGTGGCGCCCGGCGACGACGTCGAGGTGCGGCTGGTGACCCTGCACAACGAGACCGACCGCCCGCGGAGCGTCACGGTGACGAGCGCCGCCGAGCCGGTGCTGCTCCCCGCGCGGCAGGCCGCGGCGCACCCGGCCTTCTCGCGGATGTTCGTGGAGAGCGAGCGGCTGCCCGACCTCGACGGGCTCGTCCTGACGCGCCGCCGGCGTTCGGTCGAGGAGCCGCGCGCCGCGGTGGTGCACCGGCTCGTCCGGCGCGATCCCGCGGTGACGGCGGCGGGCTTCGAGACCGACCGGGGGGCCTTCTTCGGCCGCCTCGGCGATCGCTGGGCGCCGCGCGCGGTCGTCGACTCCGAGGCGGGCCTGCGCGGCACCGCCGGGACGGTGATCGACCCGGTGATGAGCTTGATGGCGCGCGTCGAGCTGCCCGCGAAGGGGACCGTCACCCTGGCCTTCGTCACGGCGGTGGCGCGCTCCCGCGGCGCGGCCATCGAGCTGGGGCGACGGTACGGCACGATGCACGCCGTGCGCTGGGCCTTCAGCGACGCCGAGCGGGAGAGCCGGCGGCGGCTGCAGCGGGCGCGGCTCGAGCCCGCGCTGGTCCCCGTGGTGCAGCGGCTCTTCTCGGCGCTGCTCTTCGCCGAGCCGGCCCTGCGGTCCCGCCCGGAGGTCGTCACCTTGGGGAAGCCGTGCAAGCGGCGGCTCTGGGGCCGGGGCATCTCAGGGGACGACCCGATCGTGTTGCTGCGCGTGAAGGACCCGCAGGCGCCCATTCTCCGCGAGGCGCTGGCCGCGCAGCGCTACCTGCGGGTGTGCGGCGTGCGCCTCGACCTCGTGCTCGTCGACGAGCAGGCCTCGGGCTACGTGAACGAAGGCTCCGGCACGCTGCGCAGCGTGCTGAGCGCAGAGGGGGCAGACGAGTGGCTCAACCGCCACACGGGCGTCTACGTGCTCGCGGCCGACCAGCTCCCCGAGGAAGAGCGGCTCCTGCTCGAGGCCAGCGCCCGGGTGGTGCTGGACACGCGCGACGTCGCCCTGGGGTCGCGCCTGGAGCGCTCGGGCCAGCGGGCGCCACAGCAGCCGCGCTTCGTCCCCACGCTGGTGGGCGAGGTCGTCCCCCGGGCTCCGGCGCGCCCCCGCCCCCACCTGCTCTACGACAACGGCACGGGCGGCTTCTCGGAAGACGGCCGGGAGTACGTGATCCTCGTCGGCCCCGATTCCACCACGCCGGCCCCCTGGTGCAACGTGCTCGCCAACCCGCAGTTCGGCTGCCTGGTGACCGAGTCGTCTCTGGGGTCCACCTGGTCGCTCAACGCGGGCGAGAACCGGCTGACACCGTGGAGGAATGACCCGGTCTTCGACACGCCCTCCGAGGCGCTCTACCTGCGCGACGAGGAGACCGCGGCGATCTGGTCGCCGACCCCGCTCCCCGCCGGGCGAGAGAGCCCGACGCGCGTGCACCATGGCGCGGGCTACTCGAAGTTCGCGCAGGACAGCCATGGGCTCGAGCACGAGCTCACGGTCTTCGTCCCTCCCGACAGCTCCCTCAAGGTGGTGCGGCTGCGCCTCAAGAACACGCTCCCGCGGCACCGGCGCCTGACGGCCACGTACTACGCCGAGTGGGTGCTCGGGGTGACCCGGGAAGAGCAACGCCCATACGTGGTGTCGGAGTTCGATCGCGCCCGCGCGTGCCTGCTGGCGACGTGTCACTGGAACGCCGAGTTCGGGGAACGGGTCGCCTTCCTCGCGTCGGAGCGCGAGGTGCACGGGTTCACCACCAGCCGCACGGAGTTCCTCGGTCGCCGAGGTGACTACTCGCGGCCGGACGCGCTGGAGCGCTGGGGCCTGGCCGGCTGCCTCGACCCGGGCGTGGACCCCTGCGCGGCGCTGCAGGTGCACCTCGAGCTGGGGCCCGGGGAAGAGCTCTTGACCCACTTCGTGCTCGGGCAGGCCGCGGGCCGGGAAGAGGCCGCTGCGCTGGTGGAGCGCTTCCGGGGGCGCGCCGCGGTGGACGCCGCGTGGAGCGCGACGACGGCCTTCTGGGACGGGCTGTTGGGGAACATCCGCGTGCTGACGCCGGAGCCTGCCATGGACCTGATGGTCAACCGCTGGCTGCTGCAGCAGACGCTGGCGGCGCGCTTCTTCGGGCGCACGGGCTTCTACCAGTCGAGCGGCGCCTTCGGGTACCGCGACCAACTGCAGGACGTGCTGGCGCTCCTGCACGCGGCCCCGGAGCGCGCGCGGGCGCACCTGCTCGAGGCGGCGGCCCACCAGTTCGAGGAAGGCGACGTGCTGCACTGGTGGCACCCGCCCTCGGGGCGCGGCGTGCGCACGCGCTGCTCGGACGACATGGCGTGGCTCCCCTACGTGGCGGCCGAGTACGTGGCGGCGACCGGCGACGTGTCGATCCTCCAGGCGCCCGCGCCGTTCCTCACGGGCGCGCCCCTGAAACCGGAAGAGCACGACCGCTACGCCGAGTTCGGGCTCGCGGCCCACTCCGCGCCGCTCTTCGAGCACTGCCGGCGGGCCCTGGAGCGCGCCTTGACCGAGGGCGCCCACGGCCTGCCGAAGATGGGCGACGGCGACTGGAACGACGGGATGAACCGGGTCGGCGCGCACGGCCGCGGCGAGAGCGTGTGGCTCGGCTGGTTCCTCTGCGCGACGATGGACCGCTTCGCGACCCTCTGTGAGCGCGTGGGCGACGGCGCCGAGGCCGGGAGCTGGCGGAAGCGCTCGGCCGCCCTGGGCGCGAAGCTCGAGGCCAGCGCCTGGGACGGCGGGTGGTACCTGCGCGCCTTCCACGACGACGGCTCGCTCGTCGGCTCGGCGAAGGAGCGCGAGTGCCGCATCGATTCCATCGCCCAGTCGTGGGCGGTCTTGTCGGGGGCCGGCGAGCCGCAGCGGGCGCGCCGGGCGCTGCACGCCGCCGACGAGCACCTGGTGCGCGAACAAGCGCGGCTGCTGCTCCTGCTCTGGCCGCCCTTCGACACCACCGCGCACGATCCCGGCTACATCCGGGCGTACCCGCCGGGCGTGCGGGAGAACGGGGGCCAGTACACCCACGCCGCGACGTGGCTGGGGTGGGCCTGGGCCGAGCTCGGAGACGGAGCGCGCGCCGAGCGGGTCTTCCGCCTGCTCAACCCGGTGCTGCGCACGCGCACGCGCGCGGAGTCCGACCGGTACCGGGTGGAGCCCTACGTGCTCGCCGCCGACGTCTACGCCGTGGAGCCCTGGGTCGGGCGCGGCGGGTGGAGCTGGTACACGGGCGCGGCGGCCTGGGCCTGGCGGCTCGGCGTCGAGGCCATCCTCGGGCTGACCCGGCATGACGGCCAGCTCGAGGTCGACCCCTGCATCCCGCCCGCGTGGAAGGGCTTCGAGGCGTGGCTCCGCGTCGGAGCGCAGCAGGTCCACGTGGTGGTCGAGAACCCCGACGGGGTGAGCACTGGCGTCGCGGCCATCACCCTCGACGGAGCTCCGCTGCCTTCGAATCGGGTTCCCCTCGAGCCGAACGCCGAAGGCACGCGCGAGGTCCGGGTGCGCCTGGGTGCGCCGCTCGCGCTCGGCGCCGCGCTGAGCCCGGGGCGCTGGAGCAGCGCGAGGCCGGAGCGCTGATCGGGTTGGAGTTGGAGCTAAGGTCCCCCCATGGTGCTGGCGTTGATGGTGCTCGCGGCCGCTCCTGCTCTCTGCGAGCCGTGCACCGTGGTCCCCACGCCGCTCGATGGCTTCCGCCGCGTGCTCGCGCGTGAGCCCACCGTGCTCGCCGTCGGCGAGTACCACGAGGTCAAGGGCGCCCCGAAGGTGCCCAGCGCCCTCCGCCGCTTCACCACGGACCTGCTGCCCGCGCTCAAGGGCAAGGTCACCTCGCTGGTGGTCGAGACCTGGATGCTCAGCGGCAAGTGCGGCGAGGCCGAGAAGCAGGCGAGCGCCGCGGTGGCGAAGACGACGCAGCGCCCCGACTCCACCGAAGACGAGCTCACCACGCTGCTCGATCGCACCTTCAAGCTGGGCGTGAAGAACCACATTCTGCTCATCGACTGCGACGACTACCGCTCGATGCTCGACGACGCCGGCGAGCTCGACGGCGAGGCGAGCCTGCTGCTGGTCAAGCGCAAGGTCGAAGAGAAGGCTCAAGAGGTGTTGGAGAAAGAAGAGGCCGGCACCAAGGACAAGCTGCTGCTGCTCTACGGCGGGGCGCTGCACAACGACCTCGAGCCGCTCCCCGAGTGGCGGGCGTATTCCTTCGGGCCCACCCTGCGGCGCGCGACCGACGGCCACGCCATCGAGCTCGACCTGCTGGTGCCCGAGTACGTGGAGACCGACGAGGACCTGCTCAAGGAGCCGTGGTTCGCCGGCGCGATGGCGCTCTCGAAGGCGGGGAAGACGGTGCTCGTCAACCCACACCCCGACGTCTACCTGCTGCTCTTCGCGCGCTCCCGGAAGCGGTAGCGCGAGCTCAGCGCGGAGGCGTCAGCAGCTCGACCGCGAGCCCCGAGATGCGCTCGAAGTCGCCGTCGAAGGTGACCAGGCGTGCGTCCACCTCGATCGTCGCCGCCGCGATCCACACGTCGTTGACTGGAATGGGCGTTCCCCTGGAACGCAGCTTCGCGAACAGCGCTCCGTACCTTCGGGCGATCTTGCGGTCGATGGGAACCTCGCGGACGAGCGGTTCCTCGAGGAAGGCGTCGAGGAGAAGTTGATTTTCGCGAGCGCGCGTTCCCCGCAAGAAGGCCGCTTCCAGCTCACCGATGGTGGTCGCCGGCACGAAGATCAGCGAGGCGCGCTGAAGCAGCGCGACCACCCGCGGCTCGTTCCTCCGAAACCAGCTCCAGGCAGAGGTGTCGAGCGCGAGCTTCAGGCCCAGTCCTCCGGGTTGACCTTTCGCATCTCGTTGACGGCACGCGCGACGGCCTGCGCGTCAGCAGTCGAGCCGCTCGTGTAGCGATCCGTCCACGGCGCGGCACGGAGGCCGACGGCCTCGGACAACAGGTCGAGCACGGTCTGGTTGAGGCTCTGCTTCCGCTTCAGCCGGAGCCCG
>VFKJ01000225.1 GCA_009885595.1 Myxococcales bacterium
GGGTCTTTCGCCAGCAGCAGCATCGGCTTGGTGACAACTGCCAGCGGCAGGAATGCGTGGCAGCAGAAGCGGTGATGCGCTTCACCGGAGGTCGCGGCCCAGCGTCCACCAGGGCGGGTCGCTGGCGGGGAACGACTCCCTCAACGCCTCATCGACGCGGTCGAAGCCTTCCTCCGTCAGGCGCTCGAGGGGAGCGCCCTCGACCACGGCCACCTGCGGCGCCTCGCTGGTGGGTGACCACTTCATCACCTCCTCGTCGCGGGGCGTCAGCGGCGGCGGCAAGACCCGGGGCGGCTCGACGCGCCGCTGAGCCGCGGGCAGCTGGGTGAAGCTGGGGGGATCGCTCGCCGGGAAGGTCTCGAGCAGCGCCTCGTCGAGCGCCGCCTCCTGGGCAGGAGCGGGGACCGACGGTTTGGGCGGAGCAATGTTGTGATGCGCAGTGTTCATCGAGGCTCCCTTCTGCTCGAGCGCTAACGTGTGCAGCGCCCTTCACGCTTGTGAAGCGGCGGGGCCGATCGGGCAGGCGCAACTTCGCGGAACTGCATGCGGCACGAAGGCTGCTCACGGGCAGCCGCATGAACCTGATCGAGACGAAGCGTCTGCTGGCCGATTTCACCACCCCACAGCCCGCGGCCTTCTGGAAAGAGACGCTGGGCACCGGCGCCATCGGGTGGGCGGCGTTCGCGGTGGGGATGACGAGCCAGCAGCCGTGGCTCACCGGCGTCGCCTTCGGGGTGGGCTTGGGCGCGGTGATGAGCTCGCTGGTCCACGCCACCCTCTCCGCCGTCAAGCTCGCGGAGGCCGCATGAAGACCGCACTCGTCACCGGCGCCTCGAGCGGCTTTGGGTTGCTCGCCGCCGTCGAGCTCGCCCGCCAGGGCTACCGGGTGTTCGGCACCATGCGCTCGCCGGACAAGCGGGGCGCGCTGGACAAGGCCTGCCTCGAGGCCCTGGTGCAGGTCGAGGTGTTGCCGCTCGACGTCACCCGGCAGCCGTCGATCGACGCCTGCCTGCGGGCGCTGAAGACGAAGGCCGGCCGCCTCGACGTGCTGGTGAACAACGCCGGCATCGCGCTGGGGGGGTACTTCGAAGATCAGAGCGACGCCGAGGTGCGCGAGCAGTTCGACACCAACGTGTTCGGCTTGATGGCGATGACCCGCGCGGCGCTGCCCCTGATGCGCGAACAGGGCAGCGGGCGCATCGTCAACGTCTCGTCCATCGGGGGACGGGTGGGCACGCCGGGGCTGGCGCCCTACTGCGCCACCAAGTTCGCGGTGGAGGGCTTCTCAGAGGCGCTGCACCACGAGCTGGGCTGCGACGGCATCGAGGTGACGCTGGTGGAGCCCGGCACCTTCCCCACCGACATCTTCTTCGGGAATCGGCGCACGGCGGTGGCGGCGGCGCGGCCCGATGGTCCGAGGCGCGCGCGCTTCGTCGCCGGAGAGCGCGCGGTGTACGACGACATGCTGCACCGAAACCCGGATCCGAAGCGCGTGGGTGAGGGCATCGCGCGCGCGGCCACCGAGAAGAAGCCAAAGCTGCGCTACCCGGTGGGGACGGATGCGCAGACCGCCAGCTGGGCGATGAGGTTGCTGCCGGCGCGGCTGTGGCACTTCCTGGTGGGACAGCGGTTCAATGCCAAGGCGGTGCCCGAGCTGGCTGCGGTGAATGCCGGGTAAGCCCGGTAAGCCCTCTCCCCGACCCTCTCCCCCGCGGGGGAGAGGGAGCTAGGGCACGACGTAGGGCACGGGGCGTGCGCCGGTGACCAGGGTCAGCCACGCGTGCAGCGCGGTGACGTCGTCTTTGGTGACGTCCTTGAAGAACGGCATCATCTGCCCCTTCTCCGGCGCGTCGCGATCGCGGTAGCGCACGTGCAGGTAGAGCCCCTGCACCCCGATGCGCTCCACCACCGGGTTGGGCTTGAAGAAGTCGATGCCATAGCGGCCACCCACCTCGCGCACCGAGTGACAGAACTGGCAGTGACTCTTGAAGACCGCGAAGCCGGCCTTCTCGCCGTCGGTGCGAGCGAGATCGAACTGCTTGTACCACTCGGCGCTGCGCACGAACTCGATGCCGATGAGCGAGTCGCAGTAGAAGAACGGCGAGAAGCCGTCGGCCTGCGCGGCCTTGGCGGTGTGCGGGTGCGCCTTCGTCGCCACCACCACCTTGTTCCTGCCGAACTTGAGCGGCCGCACGTCGCGGCCCTCTGCGCCCTGCTTGATCACCATGGGGAAGGCGCTGATCCACAGGTTGTTCACCTGCAGCTCGGTGGCGACGAACGGGTCGATCGTCTTGAGCACCTCGAGATCGTCGATGGGCAGCGGCACCGCCATGCCGTTGGCGAAGTGCAGCAGCACCAGGTCGCTGCGGCCGTTGCGCTCCATCGCCTCGAGCAGCGAGCGCAGGTACACCCCCCGGTACTTCAGCTTCTCGCCCGGGTACTGGATGTCTTCGCGGGTGACCTCGATCTTCGGCTTCACGCTCAGGTCGACCTGCACGTACTTGCGCTCGGCGTCTCCGCTGGGGCGAACCCACAGCTTGACGATCTGGCCCACCGGGGGCTCTGCGGGCGCGGCCTGAACCACCGCGGGCACCAGCAGCAACGAGAACGAAATCGCAGCGCTCAGTCTCATGACCGCGACATACCAAGCGCGCGGCGCAGCGTCCTTCAGTAGTGGCGCTCGAGCACGTACCAGCCGAACGCGCGCAGCATCACCTTCGCCAGGGAGTCTTCCACCAGGGGGGTGAGCGCGACCCACGCGTCTTCCACCAGCCGACGGGCATCGGCGAGGCAGCCATCGAGCGCACCACAGCGATCGATGAGCGCGATGGCTTCACCCACCACCGCGGGATCCGACGAGCGCAGGCAGACCAGCGTCCACAGGCGGCGGCGCTCGTCCTTCCCCAGGGCGCCCAGCGCGCGGGCCACCGGCAGGGTCACCTTGCCGTGGGTGATGTCTTCGCCGGTCTGCTTGAGCCCGCCCTTGAAGCCGCGGAGGTTGAGCACGTCGTCGACGATCTGGAACGCCAGCCCCAGGGCGTCGAAGTAGCGGCCCACCGCGTCGACCTGCACCTTCGTGCCGCCGCCCACCAGCGCGCCCATGCGCGAGAGCGCGGAGGCCGGCGCGGCGGTCTTGAGGCGGTGGATGGCGAGCACCCGCTGTTCGAGGGTGGCGACCTCTCCGCCTTCGAGCGCGGCGGGAACGAACGTTTCCAGCCCGTCGAGATCGATCGCCTGGCCTGCGTGACCCTCGCGCAGCGCCTCGAAGTAGAGATCGTACAGCTGCAGCTTCACCGCGTCGGGCACCAGCGAGCGGCGCAGCATGCGCTCACCCATGAAGTACGCGGCAGTGCCGGCGTTGATCGCGAGCGCCTCGCCGTACTTGAGGTGCGCGGTGGGGCCGCCCCGGCGCACGTCTGACTTGTCCTGCACGTCGTCGACGATGAGCGAGCCGACGTGCATGAACTCGGGGAACGCCAGCCACTCGGCGAACTGGCGGGAGTCGCCTAAGACCACGTCACAGCAGGCCAGCGCGGCGTAGGAACGCCAGGCCTTGCCCCCGCGATCGGTGATCTCCCGCACCGGGGCGATCAAGGTGCGCGCGAGCTGCTCGAGGTCCACCCCGTCGAGCACCGACTCCCGGCCCGGGGCCGCCACCAGCTGCTCCGCGTGACTGCGCGAGAGCACCAGCGGGTAGACGTGCTCCACCGACTCGCGCACCGCTTCGCCCACGCTCTTGAAGAACCCATCGAGGGTCTCGGCGCTGAAGAAGCCGCTGCGCTCCACGAAACCCAGGCCCTTCACCGGCTTGCCCTCGAGCTTGCCGTGCACTCTGCAGCGCCCTTCCCAGAAGGCGGGCTTGCTGATGACGGTGACGAGCTCCTGGTCTGCGAACTCGGCCTCCACCGTGACGCTCAGCCCCGCGCCGGGGATCTCGAGCGCGAACGAGGTGGGGTAGGTCTCGAAGGTGCGCACGCTGCGCCAGCGGCCCTTGGGGGTGAGGGAGAACTCCGGGTAGCGGTGGCTGGTGCCGTCGGGCGCGCTGAGCACGGCCCAGCGGCCCTGGCTCTCCTTCGTCTCCGAGTGCACCAGATCGTAGACGCTCACGTCGGTGCCGTCCTCGAGCTGCGCGGAGACCCAGTTCCACGCGACGATGCCCAGGTCGCTCTGCTGCTGCGCTTCGCGCGGCTTCGGGGGGGCACCGAACTCGTGGTCGTACCAGCCCTGGCCGGTCACCGGGGTGGGCGCGCCGTCGAGGGTGAGGCTGCCCTTCACCTCGCAGCGGGGCACGAAGACGTAGAACATGTCTTCGCCATGAACGCCGCGCACCACGCCATCATCTCCGTGGCGCACCGGCGGCTTCTTCAAGGTGAAGGTGAGCTCGGCCCCCACCGGATTGCGCGGACCGTCGATGCTTTCGAGCGAGAGCCGGTACTCGCCCTCGCGCACCTTCTCGAAGCGCATGCCGCCGTAGTCGAGCGCGAGGCGATCGGTCGCCACGTTCACCTTCCCGGGGAAGAACCGGTCAGGAAGGGGCACCCGGTTGCGCTCGAGCACCTCGGTCACCGCGCGGTTGAGCCGCTCGTCCTTCGAGCCCTGTCCCTGCTTGATGCGCTGAAGGCCAATCGCAGGCGCGTTGGCGTCGACGAAGCTGCGCGCGACGTACTGGCCCTTCTCCACGTCGGTGATGGCCCACGTCAGCGAGTGGGCGTGCTCCCAGGAGCCGTCGGGCTTCTTCTCATTGATGATCCGGAAGAACGCCGCGAACAGTGAGTACGCGCGCCCGCCAGGACTGGTGAGGTGAGCGTTGACGTACCACCACTCCGTGCTGGCCGAGGCGTGTGGCAAGTCGTGCACGGCCAGGTCGACGGGGCCGCTGACAGGCCAATCAATGGGATGCGTGGAGGGCGACAACTCCCCGAAGACTGGGAGGCCGGGCGCGCGGTGTCAACGACGGCTTGTGGATGCGCGCAGAAGGCGGGGGCACTACTGCTCTTGTGGAGCCCGAAAGCCATCAGCCTTTTTCGTTCGGGGAGGCTGGAAGAAGGGGTGATCGATGGAATTGCCATCAGGTTTCTTTCAGGAGGCTTTCCGGGTGGCCCCGGTCGGCATGCTGGTGATCGACGCCAGCGGCGCCATCGTCGAGGCCAATCGCCAGCTCGAGTTACTCTTTGGCTACTCGCGCGCGGAGCTCTTGACCCGGCCGGTGGCGTTGCTGATCGACGGCTTGCCCGCGGCGCACCAGGTGCAGAGCGCGGCCTCCCTCACCTCTCCGGAGCCCTCCTCTCTCTTCGGTAAACACCGGAATGGCCGCCGCGTCCCGGTCGAGATTGGGCTGACGCCGCTGCAGAACGACGCCACCTGGGTGCTCGCGTCCGTCATCGATCTCACCGAGCGCGCGCGGGCCAACGAGCAGTTCCGCCTGGCCATCGAGGCCGCGCCGAACGGAATGATGCTGGTGGACGAGAAGGGAATGGTGGTGTTGGTGAACGCGCAGATCGAACAGTTGTTCGGGTATTCGCGCGAGGAGCTGGTGGGCAGCTCGGTCGATCGGCTGCTTCCAGAGCGGGCGCGCCAGAGCCACCGGGGCTTGCGCGACGGCTTCTTCGCGCACCCCCAGTCCCGGCCGATGGGGGCGGGCCGCGAGCTCTACGGGCGGCACAAGGACGGGCGGGAGGTGCCGGTGGAGATAGGCCTCTCGCCGCTGCACACCGAGAAGGGCCTGCTGGTGCTCAGCTCGATCGTCGACATCACCGAGCGGCGCCATTCGCGCGACCTGCTGGAGAACGCCTTGCACGAGACGGAGATCCTCCTCAAGGAGCTCCACCACCGGGCGAAGAACAACCTCCAGCTGATCGCCTCACTGCTCGATCTGGCGGCCGGCTCGCCCAGCCCGCACGCGATCGCCGAGTGCCGCGATCGCATCAACAGCATCGCGCTGGTGCACGAGAAGCTCTACCAGTCGGGCACGCTGGCGAAGGTCGAGCTGGGTGATTACCTGCGCACCCTCGCCGAGCAGGTGGCGCAGGCGTGGAACCCCGCCGAGACCGCCCGGGTCGAAGTGAGCGTGGAAGCGCAGGACATCTCGTTGCCGCTGGAGAGCGCGGTGCCGTGCGGGCTGGTGATCAACGAGCTCATCACCAACGCCTTCAAGCACGCCTTCCCCGAGGAGCGCGGCGGCCGCATCGTGGTGCGCGCGACGCAGACCGAGCGCCGGGTCGAGCTCAGCGTCGAGGACGACGGCGTAGGCCTGCCCGCCGGGGCGGAGAAACGCAGCGGCCACATCGGGCTCGAGCTGGTGCGCGCGCTATCGCGCCAGCTACACGCCGACCTGAAATTCGAGACGTCGCAGGGCACGCGCGTGCGCCTGAGCTTCGAGGGCACTGCCTGATGATTCAGACCGAACTCCGCTCTTCCACCGGACGCCTGGTGATCGTCGAAGACGAGGGCATCCTCGCGCTCGATCTCGAGCGAAACCTCACCGGGGCCGGCTTCGACGTGCGCGGGGTGGCGGCTGACTGCGACTCGGCGCTGGCGCTGGTGGCCGCCGAGCGCCCCGACCTGGTGTTGATGGACATCCGGCTCCACGGGGCGGTCGACGGCATCGAGACGGCCGCCCAGCTCAGGGAGCGCTTCGACGTGCCGGTGGTGTACCTGACCGCGCACAGCGACGCGAAGACGATGGCCCGCGCGCAGCTGACCGAGCCGATGGGCTACCTGCTCAAGCCCTTCAAGAAGCCCGACCTGCAGAACGTGGTGAGCATCGCGCTGGCGCGCACCGAGCTCGAGCGCAAGCTGCGGCGCCGCGAAGAGGCGCTCAGCGTCACCCTGTCCTGCATCGGAGAGGCGATCGTCACCACCGACCCCGCCGGGAAGATCACCTACTTGAACGTCGCCGCCGAGCAGCTCGCCGGCCGCCAGTCCGCGGACTCGGTGCAAAAGCCCCTGGGCGAGGTGCTGAGCCTCACCGGGAACGACGGCGGTCCGCTGGGAGAAGAGCCGGTGCTGGCGGCGCAGGCGCGCGGCCGGGTGGAGTTCGAGTCGAAGCTGGGCATGCGCTCGCTGGTCGGGACCGCCGCCGAGCTGCGCCATGGAGAGACCAGCTTCGGGGTGGTGCTGGCGCTGCGCGACGTGACCGAGCTGTTGCTGACCCGGCGGCAGCTCGAGTTCTCCGCGCGCCTGGGTTCCCTGGGCACCCTGGCGGCCGGGGTGGCCCACGAGGTGAACAACCCGCTCGCGGTGGTGATCGGCAACCTGGACTACGCGCTCGGGGGTCTGGTCGCCGGAGAGACGCGCACCGCGCTCACCGAGGCGCTGCTGGGCGCGCAGCAGGTGGCGCGCATCGTCGGTGAGCTTCGTTCGCTGGCGAAGCCCCAGAACGAGGCGCTGCGGCTGGTAGAGGCGAGCGAGGCGCTGGGCTCGGCCCTCAGCCTCACCCGAGGCCAGTGGCGCACCCTCGCCGGCGTGGTGCTCGAGCTGCGCGCGGTGCCGCCCATCCTGAGCGCGCCCACCCGGCTGGCCCAGGTGTTCGTGAACCTGATCATCAACGCCGTACACGCCATGCAGCTGCTGCCCGGGCGCGAGCATGTGCTGCAGCTGTCGTCGTTCACCAGCGAACGGGGCGACGCGGTGCTGTCGGTGACGGACTCGGGCGCCGGCATTCCCGAGCCGCTGCGCGAGCGCATCTTCGAGCCGTTCTTCACCACCAAGCCCGTCGGCCAGGGCAGCGGGCTGGGCCTGGCGGTGTCGCGATCGATCATCGAGAACCAGGGCGGGAGCCTGCAGGCGGACGACCGGGCCGCTCGCGCCGGCTCCACCTTCACGGTGACGCTGCCGCCGGGGCGCACCAGCCCGCCCGCAGCGCCCCTGCGGGTGTGGTGGGTGGGCCCGCGCAGCGCCGACAGTGACGTGCTCGAGCGGGCGTGCGAGTGCCGGGTGCTCTCGGGCCACGAGCCCGGGCTCGCGAGCCTGCTGGCGGCGGGCCTGCCCGAGGCCGTGCTGATCTCTCTCCCCGAGGAGGACGCCAAGCGGCTGCACCAGGCGCTGCCCGAGCTCGACGCGCGCACCTTCCGGGTGGCGGCGGAAGGCGCGACGCCGGGGGTGGTGACGCTGCGGCCCGGCTTCGACGTGCTGGCGCTGACGGCGTTCGTGCGGCGGGGCGCGCCGGCCCGGAGCTGACGCTTCAGGTGTGCAGGGGCGCGCTCGGGGGCGGCAGCGGCTTGCGGTCGTCGCCGCGGGTGGCGGCCATGAAGCGCGCGAAGTTGATCACCACGGCCAGGGCGGCGGCGAGCACCGCGGCGAACAGGGCGAGCTGGGCGACCATCGGAAGGAACTGGCCGAAGCGCGAGAGCTCGAGCGGGAACACCCGGTAGAACACCACGGCGCCGATGACGCCGGTGACGGAGTCGAGCAGCTCGATGAAGCGCTGCAGCGGGCGCGGGCTCGTCACCGAGAGGAGGAGATCGCCGAGGATCTGCACCACCAGCCCGAGGTTGATCGCCCACAGCACCTGCCCGAAGGCGTCGGTCACCACCCCGCCCAGCCACGGCCTCCACACCGCGTGGGCGTTGACGCAGAGCAAGAAGCCGAAGTTCAAGAGGGCCGCGAACGCGTAGCCCAGAGAACTGCGCTCTGTCGGGGTCGTGGCTTTCATGCGGGCGGTTGCTGCATCACTCGTACCCGCGACAGTGGCTCCCTCTCCCCTGTGGGGAGAGGGTCGGGGAGAGGGCTTACCCGGGCTTACCCGGGCTGCCCCCGGCTGCTCCGCATCTGTTGCGCGAGGCTCACTGACCCGGCAGTTCGCTGACGATCTTCTCCGACACCTCCCAGAGCTTCTTCGCGAGCTCCGGATCGTCGGCGTCCTTGCGCGAGGGGGCCACGTTGCAGTCGGCGAAGTACTTGCCCGAGGTGTCCTTGACCGAGGGGTGGGTGGCCACGAAGACCTCGGTGGCCGCGCCCTGCGGCACGTCTTTGAGCCACACCGGCCCGAAGAGGCCGAAGAAGAAGCCGGCGACCGAGTTCATGTGCCGCCCGAGTTTGGTGCGGATGACGCCGGGGTGGACCGCGTTGGCGGTCTTGTTGGTGCCGGCGAAGCGGCGCGCGAGCTCCTTGGCGAAGAGCAGGTTGGCGAGCTTGGACTGCCCGTAGTTGCGCCAGCCGCTGTAGCCCTTCTCGCCGGAGAGGTTGTCGAACTGGATGCCTTCTTTGGGCGCCATGGAGTGCGCGCCGCTGCTGAGCATCACCACCCGGCCGGTGTCGGTGAGCTGCTCGAGCAGGCCGGTGACGAGGATGAAGTGGCCGATGTGGTTGGTGAAGAACTGCAGCTCGTAGCCGAAGGCCTTCTCCAGCTTCGGCAGCGCCATGATGCCGGCGTTGCAGATGAGGCCGTCGAGCTCGAGGCCCTGGCGCTTCACCTCTTCGACGCACGCGCGCACGCTCTTGGGATCGCTGAGCTCGCAGGCCAGCGGCACGGTGCTGCCCTTGACCGCGTCGCAGGCCTCCTTCGCCTTCTCCACGGTGCGCGCGGTGCCCACCACCCGGGCGCCTCGCAGCGCCAGCACGCGCAGCGCTTCCTGGCCCAGGCCCGAGTTGCAGCCGGTGACGAGGTACGTCTTGCCTTCCAGCGACAGGCCCTGCGTCACCTCTTCCGCCGTGGAGCCATACCCAAAGCCGCTGGGGCCCTTCGAAGTGAAATATTGGTAGAGCGACATGGGACGGGGGCCTAACGGACCCCTCGTTCGGATTCCATGGCCGTGAACGCGACACCGCTTCCCTCGCTGGTCCTCCTCGTGCGGCACGGCGCGACGGAGTGGTCTGTGTCGGGGCAGTACACCGGCCGCACGGATCTCCCGCTGACCGAGCTGGGCCGACAGCAGGCGATGGCGGTGCGCCCGATCATCGAGCGGCTGCTCGATGGCGCGGAGCCGGTGGTGTTCACCAGTCCTCTCGCGCGCGCGGCGGAGACGGCGCGGCTGGCGATGCCGGGCGTGCAGGCGAGCGTCGCCGATTCGCTGATGGAGCTCGACTACGGGCAGTGCGAAGGGCTCAAGACCTCGCAGATCATGGCGAAGTTCCCCGAGTGGAACCTGTTCGAGGGCGGCTGTCCCGGCGGCGAGGAGCCTTCCGAGTTCTCCGCGCGGTGCGACTCGTTCGTCGAGCTGCTGCACCGCACGGCCTCGGGGCGCGCGGTGGTGGCGTTCACGCACGGGCACTTGAGCCGGGTGCTCACGGCGCGGCTGCTCGGACTTCCGGTCGCGACCGCGGCGGCGCTGTTCAACGAGACCGCGTCGGTGGGGATGATCAACGTGCACCGCGGGCGCTGGGTGTTGGTGGGTTGGAACATCCGCTGACGGGCGCAGCGGCGCCGGCCGTTCTTCAGACCGTGCGGCTGAACAGCGGGCGATCCGGCGCCTGCCGGGCGAGCCGCGCGTCGAGCGCCATGCACACGTTGCGCACGAACGGCTGTCCCTCA
>VFKJ01000519.1 GCA_009885595.1 Myxococcales bacterium
CCCCTTCCCTTCCGGCGGGCGCATCTCGTTGCCCATCGACACCTCCGCCGCCGCGCGCACCGAAGACACCAAGCCCTACGTGCTCAAGTCGGCGCAGACTGACATCGGCCTCACCCCGGTGGACGCGGCCGCCCAGGCCTTCCCCTCCATCAGCGGCACGGTGGAGATGGGCGCCGGCCAGAAGTCCGTGCTGCTGGTGCTGGAGAGCGGCGGCCGCACGGCGCTGGCGGGCTCCGACGGCAGGTTCACCTTCTTCAACGTGCCGGGCGGCGGCTACAAGCTCTCCGCGTACTCCAGCGGCGTGAACTACGGCGTGCTCGACGTGCAGGTGCAGTCCTCTGACATCGCCAACCTCGAGGTGAAGAAGATCGCCACCGGCACCGCCACCCTGTCCGGCAGCGTGCAGCTCGTCGCCGGGGCCAACGGCGATGGCACCAGCGTGGTGCTGGTGGTCGAGAGCACCTTCATCGAGTCGCTGGGCCGCGGCGAGGTCCCCCCGGGGCTGCGCGCGCCCGAGGCCGGCACTCCGCCCACCATCAGCGGCAGCTGGAGCATCGCCGGCATCCCCGACGGGAAGTACGTGGTGCTGGCCGCCTTCGAGAACGACGGCAACGTGCGCGACCCCGACCCCAACATCTCGGGCACCCAGATCCAACACATCACCGTGGCCAGCGGGGCCATCAACCCCGCGGTGAGCCCCGCCTTCAAGGTGACCGCCGCGGTGGAGATCGTCAGCCCCGGCGCCGAGGGCGTGGAAGACACCAGCGCCACCCCCACCTTCACCTGGAAGACCCACTCGAACGCCGACGCCTGGGAGCTGCGGGTCTTCGACACCCTGGGGGTGGAGATCTGGAAGACGCCGTTCGCCGACAAGACCGTCGTCTCCGCCGCCTACGCAGGCCCCGCGCTCACGGCCGGCCAGTTCTACCAGTGGCGGGTCACCGCCATGCGGCGCGGCGCGCCCACCAGCCAGACGGAGGAGCTGCGCGGCCTGTTCCGCGTGCAGCCCTGATTCTCGGGTCGCTTCGCCTTGGTCAGGGCCTGGGGGGCTCGTCCTTCTTGTTGCGCTTCGACAGCTCGATCATCACGCGAAAGAGCAGCCAGGTGACCAGCACGATGAGGCCCATCAACACCATGGCGGTGTTGTCCTTCGCGGCGTCGAAGGCGTACTGAGACGAGGTATCGGCGACCGCGAGCAGCATCGAGGTCAGGCATAACCCTGATGACGGGGCTTGCAAGAGCGCGGCAGAAGTTCCATCTACCTGAGCTCATGAGCCGCATCTACCGACAGCTGCCCCCGAAGAGCACCCGCATCGGCCTCGCCTTCTCCGGAGGCCTCGACACCCGCGCGGCGGTGGCGTGGATGACGAAGAAGGGCATGGAGGTCTACGCGTACACCGCGGACCTCGCCCAGCCCGACGAGAAGGACGTCAACGACATCCCGCCCATCGCGCTCAAGCACGGCGCCAAGGTGGCCCGGCTGATCGACACCCGCCAGTCGCTGGCGCGCGAGGGGCTCACCGCCCTTCAGTGCGGCGCCTTCCACCTGCACGTGGGCGGCAAGAAGTACTTCAACACCACGCCCCTGGGCCGCGCGGTCACCGGCACCAGCATCGTGCGCGCGATGAAGCACGACGACGTGCACGTGTTCGGTGACGGCAGCACGCACCGGGGCAACGACATTCAGCGCTTCTACCGCTACGGCATCCTGGTCGACCCCGAGCTGCGCATCTACAAGCCGTGGCTCGACGCGCAGTTCGTCAGCGAGCTGGGCGGCCGCAAGGAGATGTCGGAGTTCCTGATCAGCGCCGGCCTGCCGTACAGCATGTCGACCGAGAAGGCCTACAGCACCGACAGCAACATGCTGGGCGCCACCCACGAGGCGAAGGACCTGGAGCACCTCGACAAGTCGATGATGGTGGTCAACCCCATCATGGGCGTTCCGCACTGGAAGCCCGAGACGAAGATCGACACCGAGACGGTCACCGTCACCTGGGAGCACGGCGTGCCGGTGGCGCTCAACGGCAAGCGCTTCGACTCGCTGGTGGCGCTCTTCCTGGAGGCCAACCGCATCGGCGGCCGCCACGGCCTGGGCATGAGCGATCAGATCGAGAACCGCGTGATCGACGCCAAGAGCCGCGGCATCTACGAGGCGCCGGCGATGGCGCTCTTGCACCTCACCTACGAGCGCATTCTCTCGGCGGTGCACAACGAGAACACCACCGACCTCTACTGCACCATGGGCCGCCGCCTGGGCCGGCTGCTCTACGAAGGCCGCTGGTACGACCCGGAAGCGATGCTGCTCAAGGAATCGCTGGTGCGCTGGGTGTCGACCGCCATCACCGGCGAAGTGACGCTGGAGCTGCGCCGCGGCGACGACCTGACCATCCTCAAGACCGAGGCCGCGCAGTCCGCCTACGCGCCCGAGAAGCTCTCGATGGAGAAGACCGTGGGTGCGTTCTCACCCGAAGATCGCATCGGCGCGCTCGAGCTGCAGAACCTGAGCGTGGCCGACAACCGAGCCCTGCTGCTGCACTACGCCCAGGCCCTCTCCCTGCCCACGGGGAGCGACGCCCTCAAGGGGCTGTTGGAGGAGTGAGACCCACCTCTCCCTACTCTTGATCTGACGATTGGGGTGCTGATCGCCTCAGGGCACTGGAGTAGGTTGCGACCCTTCAGTAACGCAATCCGGTGGGGGCGAAAACAAATGCCGTGCGCCGTGTGTGGGCAAGATCATCCCGTCGGACAAGCGTGCGGAGGCGCCGCGTGGTCGTCTGACACGATGTCGAGTGTCAGCGGCGGCACCCAGGTGATGCGGGTGATGACGCCCGTCGATCCGCTGATTGGCGCGCA
Source organism: Myxococcales bacterium (assembly GCA_009885595.1). Taxonomy (GTDB): domain Bacteria; phylum Myxococcota; class Myxococcia; order Myxococcales; family Myxococcaceae; genus Archangium_A. The sequence goes on from VFKJ01000519.1 coordinate 2,854, forward strand.
GGTCGGCAGCTACAAGATCCTCAAGCTGCTCGGCACCGGCGGCATGGGCTCGGTGTACCTGGGCGAGCACAGCGGCATCGGCAGCCGCGTCGCCATCAAGTTCCTTCACGAGCACCTCTCGTCGAACGCCGATCTGGTGCAGCGCTTCTACGCCGAGGCGCGCGCGGTCAACGTCATCGGGCACGCGAACATCGTCAGCATCTTCGACATGAACGTGCTGCCGCCCAACCGCTACTACCTGGTGATGGAGTACCTCGAGGGCAAGTCGCTCGAGTCGCAGGTGGGCGCGTCGATGCCGATGGCGCGCGCGGTGCCCATTCTGGTGCAGGTCTGCGACGCGCTCGATCAAGCGCACCAGCTGGGCGTGGTGCACCGCGATCTGAAGCCCGAGAACCTGATGCTGGTGAAGCGCGGCCGGCAGGAAGACTTCGTCAAGATCCTCGACTTCGGCATCGCCAAGCTCCAGAGCACCATGAGCAGCCGCAAGACGGCGACCGGCGTGATCATCGGCACGCCCGACTACATGGCTCCCGAGCAGGCCGGCGGCGACAACGTCGACGGCCGCACCGATCAGTACTCGCTGGGGGTGATCGCCTACGAGCTGGCCACCGGCCGCACGCCGTTCGCGGGGCTGCCCATCACCGCGATGCTGGTGGCGCACCTGAGCCAGGAACCCAAGGCGCCGCACACCCTCAACCCCGCCATCCCCGCGGGCATCTCGGCGGCCATCATGAAGGCGCTGGGCAAGCGGCCCGAGTCGCGCTTCGCCAGCTGCGGTGACTTCGGGCTCGCGCTGGAAGCAGCGCTGAAGGACTCGCGCTCGGCCTCGAGCGGCGTGCTGGTCTCCCCGTCCGGCGCCGACGCGACCGCGCAGCGGGCCACCCCTACCCCGCCCGGCACCACCCTCGATCGCCTCACCCCTTCGGGTCCGAAGGGCTCGAGCAGCAGCGTCTCGGGGCCGGCCAGCGGCGCGCCCCCGCGGCACATCGCCAGCTTCGAGATCGAGCTCAAGCCCGACCAGGGAGCGGTGCAGAAGCTCCAGGTGCAGGACGTGTCGCGCGCGGGCTGCTTCCTGATCAGCAAGCTGCCGCCGCCGCGGGTGTTCACGCGGGTGTCGCTGACGCTGCCGGGCGTGGGGGCGGTGCAGGGCGACGTGGTGCGGCACGTGTCGGCCGAGCAGGCGCTGGCGTGGAACATGCCGCAGGGCTTCGGGGTGCAGTTCAACTCGGTGCGGCCGGAGCAGCGCGAGGCGCTCGACCTGCTCACCAAGGGCCTGCCCATCTCGCCCACCGAGCCGGCGGCGCAGCCTTCCCCCGCCGACGACCGGGTGGCCGAGGTGGCGCTGGGCGAGTTCCGAAGGCGCATCCAGGGCGATCACTACGTGGTGCTGGGCCTGGCGCCGGACGTCGACATTCCGCAGGTGCGCGCGAAGGGCCGGGAGCTCACCCGGCACCTGCTCGAGCTGCGCAAGCGGCCCGTCTCTCCCACGCAAGAGCGGCAGATCGACGCCGCGATGGAGCGGGTGCACCAGGCCATCGACGTGCTCGGCGTCACCACCAAGCGGGTGGAGTACGACGGGCAGCGCGCGAACTGGAAGGGCGTGGCGATGTGCCTGTCGGCCGGCCTGCGCGTGCCCGAGCTCGAGTCGATTCGGGCCCGCTTCCTGGCCACCAGCCCCGGGGCGGAGATGCGCGGCAAGATGCTCTTGATGACGGCCAACGGGTTCGAGGCCGACGGGAAGATCGCCGACGCCCTGCGCAACTGCGAGCTGGCGCTGGGCGTCGACCCCCTCAACCTCGAGCTGCACCACAAGCGCAACGCCCTGCTGCGGCGCACGCCCATCGCCCGCTAGCGCTTCACTTCGAGAGCGCCTGGTCGAGCACCACCGCCACCGGCCCCATGCCGAGGTCCTTGTCGAGGGCGATGGTGCCTTCCATGGTGACCTGGGCGCCCTTGGCGACCTCGACGCTGCTCAGGCAGAGCAGATCGTCGTTCTTCTCGCCGACGGTCCCGGTGCCGTCCTTGAGGTGCACGTAGGTGAGGCCCTGCACCAGGCTGACGCGATCGACCGTGCCCTTCACCTTCACCCGCTGGCCCTTGAGCGCCTGGCGCTCCGAGTAGACGTCGACCACGCGCAGGGTGAGCGCGCCGCTGGACTCCACGGCCTGCAGCGCGGCCTTCACCTCGGGCGCGGCGGCCCTCATCGGCTGGCCGGGCAGCGCGGGCGCGCGGGGCAGCGGCGGTGCTGCCCCTTCGATCGCCCCGAACCAGATCTTCGGGAAGGTGCGGCCCAGCGACGGGCTGGAGAAGTCGGTCATCAACGTCTGGCCGATCACCCCCACCACCTGGCCCACCGCCATCGCCGGAGTGGAAGGCACCGCCGCCCAGTCGCCCGAGTCGAAGCGCAGGTAGGTGTACTGGGCGACCTGGATCACCTCGGCGACCTGCCCGCGGATGACGGTGCCCGTCTGGGGGCTCCCCATCGGTTGGGCGGGTGCGTCGGCCGAGGGCACGGGCGGGTGATTGGGGGGCATCGCGCTGCTGCCGGTGGAGGCAGGCACCGCCGCCGCCGGCTGCGACGTCAACACGCTGACCCGGCCCACCACCACGCCCGCCACGAAGAGCAACACCCCAAGAGCGACTGATTTCGTCATGAGAGCCCCCTACACCGAAGTGGGGCCTTTAGGCATCCGCCCGTTCCGCCGAGGTCACTCCACCTTGAACTGAAGGGCGTGGGTGGTGGTGGCGCTGATGATCGACCCGGGCGCGCTGCCCGCGGGAGCGACCTCGTTGCTGCGCTCGAGCAAGATGTTCTCCCGATCGGTCACCACCAGCGGCTCGGCCGCGATGCGGTACTGGAACTTGTCGTCAGCGAGGGTGACGTCGAGCTGCGCGCGCTCCAGGCGCACCCGGGCGATGTCGGCCGGCACGTTGTTGGCGTCGCGCCAGGTGACCAGCAGTCCGTTCGCCTTGACCACGGTGCCGTCCTGCGCCGGGGCGGTGATGACGGAGAAGCCCGGCGACTTCACGTTGAGCTCGGAGCGATCGCTGCCGCGCACCACCTCGACCTTCAGGCTCTCGTCCCAGCCGAAGCCGTCGGCGCGGTAGTCGTTCGAACCCATCGCGAAGGGCAGGCCCGTCTTGGGCAGCTTGCTGCCGGTGACGAACACCTGCGCGTCCTCCACGATGGAGCCGGTGCTCGCCGCTTCCCGCACCACCACGCGCGCGCGCGAGCTGGCGGTGCTGCCGTCAGAGTAAAAGCGGGCGGTCACGAAGAGTGTTCCCGAGCCACCGCAGGCAGACAGCAGCGCAGCGGTCAGGATGAAGAGCAGGCCTCGAGTCATGCGTTCCTCCAGGGTGAAGCGTGAAAGCCGGGGCAGCATCGCACCGTTGTCGCGCTTGCACGAAGGGAAGAAGGTCAGCGGCAGCTGCGATCGGCCTGGCAGGTGAGCAGCCCCTGGCTGACGTCACCGTGCCAGACGCCGGCACCCCTTCGACCTTCTCCATGAAGCACCGCGCGAGTTCACGCGGGATGAACGGTGCGGTGAACGACCAGCCACGAGCTCGGCGCGCTCACGGGCGTGAGCCACG
>VFKJ01001255.1 GCA_009885595.1 Myxococcales bacterium
AGCAGCAGGGTGTTGCGGAACATGGTGGTGGTTCTCATGGGGAGGGGTGCAGAGGTCATGCGACCTCCTTGTGGCCGCGCCGCTTGCCCTTGGTGGGCGCGAGGGCGCGGGTGAACAGCTGAACGAGGTCGCCCAGGTACTCGCGGTTGCTGCGGGTCGAGTAGTGCACCTTGGCGACGTGCGAGGTGAAGGCGCGGGTCTGAATGGCGCCGAGCAGGGCGGTGGCCACGCTCTCGGGCGCCTCGGTCTCGATGAGCCCCTGCTCGCAGGCCTTCTCCAGCCAGCGGGAGATGGCGCGAATGGCGTGCACCGGGGCGTTGCGTTTGCCCTCGAAGATCTTCTCGTGGGGTACGCCGCTCTCCCGAAGCGCGCTCACGCAGGGGATGACGCTCTCGAAGGCGAGCCAGATGCGCTCGACGTGTTCACCCAGCTGCACGTCGAGCGGGCGCTCGTCGGGGCCGCGATCGAAGTCGGCCATCCACTGCGGGGCGTCGGGCGGCTGCAGCGCCTTGAGCATCAGCTCCTGCCGGGTGCCGAAGCGCTTGAGCAGGGCGGGTGAGGTGACCCCCAGGCGCTCAGCCACCACGTCGAGCGACACGTTCGCCCCGCGCTCGAGCACGCACGCTCGCATCGTGGTGAGGATCTGCTCGTCTGTGACCAACCGGGGCCGGGCCATGGCGGTTCGTTAGTAAGTTCAAACTAACCTCCGCGCAATGGAGACTTGGGGATGGGCGCGACCAGAACCGGTGCTGCAGCCCTGTAACTTCAGAGATCCCGCCTATTTGGGTGGTCGTGAAGAAGTGTTGAGCCCGCCCGGCGCCGCGAAGGGTTTGGCCACCATCACGCTGAAGAGCAGCTCGGTCACCGTAGAGCGGCCGACGCCCGTGCCTTCGATGAGCTTCATCGCCAAGCGGGACGCGCCGTCTTCGCGCGAGAGACCTGTGGCGAAACCCGACGAGCCCAGCAGGTGCTGCCAGCTCCCGTCGGGAAGGTGCTCGCGTGCGTCGAGGGCGCGCCCGAGGAGCTCGCCTGGGCAGGGCCTGGTCTTTCGCCACGCAGAAAAGTCGGCGGTGAACTCGGGGTAGTTCTCCTGCACGGGGGGACCGACCTCGAGCACCAGCAGGGTCTGTGCCGCGGCGGCGCAGCGGGAAGCGGGCGCGAGCTTGGGGAGGAAGCGCTCGCGTTGGGCCTTCGGCACCCAGGGGTGCCAGAGGAAGGCCGAGGCGAGGCGGGCTGCGCGCAGGGCCTCGAGCTCGGCGCTCTTCGTGCCCAGCTCCGGGTGGCCGGCGGCGTCGAGCGCGGCGCGGGTTCGCTCGAGCACGGCGACGCCCACCAGCTGATCGAGCACGAAGGGGCGGCCGAGCAGGGCGCGGGCGAAGGCGGTGACGTCTTCCACCGCGGCCTCGAGCGCGCCGGTGCGCTGGCCGTCGAGCAGGCGCAGCAACGCGAGCCCGCGCACCTGCGTGAACGAGAGCGCCGGCGCTTCCATGAAGGACCCGTTCACGTCGAAGAACTCGAAGGGGGTGCCCGCGGCGGCGCTCCAGTCGTCGTGACCGCGCAGCTGCGCCATCCACGAGAGATCGCGGGCCACCACCGGCGCGGCGTCGGCCTTCACCAGCAGCTGGGGGCCGAGGGTCTCCAGCGCGGCGAGGGTGTCGTCGTCGAGGGGCGCGGGCGCGTCTTTGCACCGCTCCAGGTGGTGCAGCACCGGGGGCGACTCGCCGGTCCAGCGCAGGTGGCAGCCGAGCCCGGGCGGGGTGGGGGCGCCCAGGGTGCTCCACGCCGCGGCGGCCGTGAGGTGGGCGTCGAAGGCGTCGGCGTTCTCTTCCCAGTCGGCCACCAACTGGCGGCGCACCGGCTCGGCCTGGTTGGTGCGCACCGAGTGCGCGAGCCAGACCAGGGCGAGGAAGCCCGAGAGCAAGAGGCCCAGCGCGAGCACGGCGAAGGCGAGGGAGAGGCGCTTGAGGATGCGGGGCACGCGTCAGGGTTTGCCGTACGCCCACTCCGTTGGCCAGCCCTGCCTTCCACTCACGGCTTCAAGGGGAGAGCGGCGCGAGCAGCTTGCTCAAGTCGGGCTTGGCGGTGCCGACCGCGATGTCCTTCAACTCTCCCTCGCGCAGCGCTTGCAGCTTCATCGCCCGCTCGGCAGCCTCGGGATGCTTGGGCATCGAGGTGTTGGCGAGGAACCTCTCGTACTCGATCGGGTCGTAGCCGGCGAAGGACAGCAGCTCGAGGGCGGCCTTGTCGTGCGCGAACTCGGCGGCGTTGTCGGTGCCCATCAGCATCGTCATCAGCACCGCGTCGAGGAGGAACTTCTTGAAGCCACCATCGGACTTGTCGAGGTCGACCTCACCGTCGAACCCCTGGGCAAAGCGCGCCAGCTCAGCGGTGGCCGGGCTTTGCTGTCCGGCCTTCAGCATGGCCGCGGCGGACTTCGCCACGAGGCACTGCGAGTACCTCGCCTGCACGTACTGGCCGAGCATGTCCTTCTTCACCACGTGAGCGATCTCGTGCCCGAGCACCCCTGCCAGCTGCGCTTCGTTGGTGAGCTTCTTGAGCAGGCCGGTGGTGACGAAGACGAAGCCGCCCGGCGCGCTGAAGGAATTCGGGGTGTCGTTCTCGATTACGCCGAAGACCCAGGGCACCTCGGGGCGCGCGGAGTAGCGGGCGAGGTGCTTGCCCACCACCGCCACGTGCGCGCTCAGCGCGTTCTTCTTTCCCTCGGGCAGGACGATGAGCTTGCGCTCTGCGAGCTCCTTCTCGAGCTTGAGCGGATCGGTCTGGGTGGCGCCGTCCAGGTAGAACCGCCCGCTCTTCGCGGCGAGGGTGACGGCGAGCTCGGTGCCGATGGCGCGCTCTTCAGCCCACCCCGGTGCGCGGGTGCGCTGGGGCTCGCACGCCCGGCGGGCGGTCTCCTGCGCGGCCTGCATCTCCAGCATCATGTTCTGCATCTGGGCCGACTCGGCCCTGGCACTCGCCCTGGAGGCGCCCGGGTCTCCCGCACTGATCAGAGGTGCACAGCCGACGACACACAGGGCGGCGACGAAGCAGGCGTGGCGCAAAGGAGCTCCCGGCTGAGGAAAAGAAAGAGGGGCCCGCGCTGACGAGCACGGGCCCCGGGGGTATGCCAGAGAATGAAGGCCCTTACTTCTTCACGATGGGCGCGAACGGCTTGGCGACGTCGGGCTTGGCGGTGCCCGTCGCGAACGGGGCCAGCTCGCCCGTACGCAGGCTCTTCAGCTTCGTCACGCGGTCGTTGGTCTGCGGGTGCGTGCTCGCCGACTTGATCTCGCCACCGATCTTGGCGAGGAAGTTCTCGTACTCCGACGCGTCGTACCCGGCGAAGGAGACGAGCTCGAGGGCCGTCTTGTCGGCCTGGTACTCATCTGAGGCCGGGTTGCCGTCGCCGTTGAGAATGAGGGCGACCGCGTCGACGAACCAGACCACGAAGGCACCGTCGGCCTTGTCGAGATCGAAGTTGTCGAAGTACTTCGCGAACTCGGCCAGCTCCTTGCCACCCACCGGGACCACCGAGGCGCCCTTGTCGATGAGGTACGCCATCGACTTGGTGATCTCGCACTGCTGCGCCTTCTGGGTGCGGTAGCGGGTGAGGGCGTGCTTGTGGATGACGTGACCGATTTCGTGCGCGAGCACGCCGGCCAGCTGGCCTTCGTTGGTCATCTTGCGCATCAGCCCGCTGGTCAAGATGACGTAGCCGCCCGGGGCGCTGTAGGCGTTGAGGGTGTCGTTCTCGATCACCGCAAACGTCCACGGGAGATCCGGCCGCGCCGAGTAGCGGGCCAGGTTCTTGCCGACCACGCTCAGGTAGGCGGTGAGGTCGTTCTTGGGGCTGTCGGGCAGGGTGACCTTCTTCGAGGGGTCAGTGGCGCTCGCCTTGACGCGCTCCGCGAGGATCTTGGGGCTCTTTTCGGTCATCCCATCGATGACCAGCCCGCCGTTCTCGTTGACCATCTTGAGGGCGACCACGCCACCCATGGCGCGCTCTTCGTCCCACCCCACCTCGGCCTTCCGAATGGGGTCGCACTGCGCCTTCGCGTAGGCAGACGAGTCTTCCTTGAGCTTCGCGGCAGCCGCGAGGTCAGCGGCGCCCGCGTTGGCGATCGCGTTCATGTTGCCGCTCTTGGCGGCGTTGAAGAGCGCGCAGCCAGAGCCGGCAGTGGCCAATGACGACAGCACGATGATCTGGACGAGGTTCTTCACTTGCCACCTCCGAGTTCCTTGCTCTTCATGGCGATCGCTTCAGGGCCCGACTTGGTCTTGTTGTGCTCTTCCACGTAGATGACCATCGCTGCCGATTCCTCGGCGGTCCCCTTCTTGGTCTCGGAGTACTTGATGGCCGCCGGCGTGAGGGCCTTGGTGGCCGCGCCGGAAGAGGCGAAGGCCTGGGCGGACATCGGCTTGCCGGTCGAGGCGTCGATCTCCTGGGCAGGCTTGTTGGGCGAGAGGTTGGTCATCAGCACGAAGCCCTTCTTTCCGCCCGAGGAGATCTCGTGGAAGGTCTTGTCCTTCTCGGAGGCGCCGTTCCAGATCACTTCGGCGCCCGGCTGCAGGGTGACGACCGCCTTGGCGTCAGCCTTGGGGTCCTTGAGCACCTTGGTGTCCTTCGACTTGATGTACAGGGTGCCGCCCTTGGCGACTGCCCATGCTCCGCTCGCGCCGATCAGCGCGATGGCGGCCAATGCCCGAATGCCACTTTTCATGTTGCCTCCGATGAGTAGGTCATTTTTCCAACCCTGAGACGCCGTCCCAGGCTTCGGGCGGCGGGTGAAGCTCGAACTCCGTGCACAGTGAGAGCAGGCGCCTGCTCGGGCCGTCACTCTCGTCCACCTGCAGCGCCTGACCCAGCTTTACCTTCGCCTCCTGGAACCTTCGGGCGCGGTAGGCGAGCAGGGCCTGACCGTAGAGGTCAACCACTTTCAGCTTGTCGTGGTGCAGCTCACCGCGCATCCCGAGCAGCTCGTAGACGGTGACCGCGTTCTGCTTGCCCGCGACCCGCACCCGATCGAGCTCGCGCGCTTCCACCTGGTCCTTCACGGCCTCGTAGGTGCCGGGGCCCATCATGATCAGCGTGCCGTAGATCTTGTTGGCGCCCTCGAGGCGGGCGGCGAGGTTCATCTCGTCGCCGATGGCGGTGTAGTCGAGCAGCTGGGCCGAGCCGATGTTGCCCACCATCATGGTGCCGGTGTTGAGGCCCACGCGCGTGTAGACGTCGGGCAGGCCTTCCTTGCGGAACTCCTCGCGCAGCTGGCCGATCACCTTCTGCACCTGGAGCGCGCCCCGGCAGGCGCGCAGGGCGTGATCATCGTGGGGCACCGGCGCGCCGAAGAGCGCCACCACCGCGTCTCCGATGTACTTGTCGATGCAGGCGCCTTCGCCGGTGAGCTCGGGCGTCACCACCGAGAGGTAGCGGTTCAAGATGCGCATCAGTTGCTTGGGCTCGTCCTTGAGCTTCTCGCTGAAGGTGGAGAAGCCCTTGATGTCTGAGAAGAACGCGGTGACCTCGAGGTTCTCGCCCTCGAGGCTGGGCAGCTTCTTCTGCTCGACCATCAGCTCGACCAGGTCGGCTTCCATGTAGTTCTGGAAGAGCTCCTTGATGCGTTCGCGTTCCTTGCGGGCGAAGAGCCGCTCCCAGGTGGTGGCGAGGATGGAGGCGACCGTACCGGCGAGCCCCGGCAAGGCGGAGAGCACGTGAATTCGGGTGGCCACCAGGAAGCTGCCGGTGATGGTGAAGAAGCCCACGTAGAGGAGCACCGGCCAGCCGATGTCCACGAAGGTGTTACGGACGACGAGCACCAGGGTGACCGAGAAGAGCGCCACCAGGAAGGAGAAGAGCAGCGAGACCCAGAAGGGCGCGGCGGTGACGAACTGATCGTGCAGCAGGTTGTCGAGGGTGGCGGCCTGCTTCACCAGGCCCGGGGTGGCCTGTTCCAGCGGGGTGGCCTTGGAGTCGCCGGTGCCCACCGCCACACCGCCCACCAGCACGAGCTTTCCCTTGAAGGGCGCGCCTTCGGGATCGGTCTCGATCGCACCGCCCGGGCAGTCTCCGTCCACCTGGTTGGTCTTGCCCTCGCGCGCCTTGCAGAAGTGGAAGCGCCGCACCACGTCGACGAGCGGGATCATGCGAAAGCGATCGTGGAGCTTTCCGCCGTAGTGAATCTCAGCGGTGCCGTCCTGGTTGATGTGCACGGTGCGCTTACCGATGGTGAGCTTGCCGGGCTCGATGGTGATGCCTTCGGCCTTCTCCAGCGCCGCGATCGCCAGCACCGGCGGGGTGGCGTAGCTGTTGTTGCCGTCGGTGAAGACGAAGCCGGTGCGGCGCAGCTTGCCGTCTTCGTCCTCTTCGCTGCTGACCGCGCCGAAGCCGCCGGCGGTCTCGAGCAGCACGGGCAGCGAGGGCATGGGGTAGGCGGCGAACTCCTTGCCGGTGAGGTTGCCTTTGGCGTCGTGCTCGAGCTCGGCGGGGAACTGGGGCTGCTCCAGTTCCTTCATGGTCACCGGCACGGAGTAGGCCTTGGCGGCCCACGTGATGCGGTTCTCCTGCGCCAGCTTGTTGAGCGCGGCGAGCTCTGCGGGCGTGGGGTCTTCGGGGAACTCGCCTTCCGGCGTCTCCTTTACCGGAGGCGCGGGCATCGGCCCCACCGGCCGCGCCATGGTGGGCTCGACCTTCGGCAAGGGCTTGGCGGTCGCCGAGGTGTTGAAGCCTAAGATCACCGGAACGGAGATCTCCTGGAGCGCCTCGGCGAAGGCGCGATCGCCGGTGCCGTCCGAAGACTGCTCGTTCATCACGGTGTCGAAGACGATGCCGCGCGCGCCGGCCCGGGCGAGGTAGCGCACCAGATCAGCCCAGACCTTGCGATCGAAGGGCAGGCTCGAGCCGTAGCGCTCGCGCAGGAACGCCTCTTCGGAGACCTGCGTCATGGTGGCGTCGTCGAGGGCGACGATCACCACGTCCTCCGAGCGCACCACCTTGCCCAGCCCGAACTTCTGCTGCACGAACTGCAGCGCGGCGCGCTTGGGCAGGGTGAAGGCCTTGAGGCCGTCGTCGTAGGCCCCGCGCTCGTCGTCGGAGATCTCCATCACGTCGAATTCCCACCACGCCGCGGCGAACCCGGTGGCGATGACGGAGAGCAGCAGCATCACGAGCCAGATCCGGCTCAGGCGCAGACGGATCAGCTCGAGCGCGCGTCTCATGGCGGCGAACCATATGCGGCGCGCCCGCACCTGCGTCGGGAAACTGAGCGCGGGTTCAGCTACTGCTGAAGGACGAGTGTCA
>VFKJ01001066.1 GCA_009885595.1 Myxococcales bacterium
AGCCGCCGGCGGCGCTGGCCGCCTGGTACGCGGCGGCGGCCTCGGGGAAGCGCTGCGGGTCGGCGAGCACGGTGCCCATGGTGGCCAGCACGCGCGCCTCGGCGAAGGGCCAGCGGGCCGCGCGCCACTTGAGCTGGGTGGGCCGCTGTTGACCCTGTTCCCGGCGCTGCGGCGGGACACGCGTGGTCTACTCCTCACATGGGGATCGGGCCCTTCGAAGTCGAGCGCGCTCAGGCAGTTGCAGTAGTCCTCCTCGCGCTGTTCGCGATGCTGACGGCTGGCCTCGCGGTGCTGACGGCGCTCCTTCGGTGGCGCTACGCCTCCTTGCTGGTCGCCCTCACGTTCGGGCTGTGCGCCTGGGCCGGGGCGAAGGCGTGGCTGCGGGGCGAGCACGCAAAAGCGAACGGAGACTCCCTGGCCGGCCGGCCTGACCAGCAAAGCTCGCTGCCGATCGACGTCGAGCACGCGCGGCTCGGCGCCTACGTCTCTGCAAGGATGCCGGTCGACTATGGGTTCCGCTGGGTGCTCCTTCCACTCGGCGTCGGCGCGATCGCCGCGCTCCTCCTGGTGCGCAACCGGATTCCGGCGTGGGGCTGGGCGCTCGTCTTCATCACGGCTATTCCGGCGACCATCGTCGCGGAGGTAAACCGCCGGGCGCGCGCAGCCCCGCTCCCGAGCTCGAAGTACACCTTTTGGGATGACGGGGAGTCGGTGGTCCTTCAGCGCTCGATCGAAGACGTCGAGCGTGTCGGACACCGCTCGTGCCTTCGCCTCGAGACTGCGCTTCGCCCGTTCTGGCAGGCCGAGCAGCCCGACGAATGGCCCCGGCGCTTTCGGCGGCTGCCACACGCCGATGTCGGGGACTGGAAGAGCGCCTCGCAGCGCTGCGTGGCCTCCTTCCTCGCGACGCGCGACATCAAGCACACCCCGATCTCAGCCGGCCTCTCGCTTCCGTCGCTGCTCCAGTCGCCGCTGCTCCAGGATGACGCGCAGCGAACCGAGCTGCAAAAGAGGGCGCAATCACAGTGAGCACCAGGTGCTCGGTGCCCTCGGGCGCCAGACCCCACGTGTAGTCGCCGGGTGGCAGCAGCTTCTCGTGGAAGAAGTCGAGGGGCTCCAGCTTCACCCGCTTGCCGCCGACCGTCGCTTCGCTCAAGCCGTATCTGAAGGAGGACGTCACCTTCCTGTACGCGCTGGAGGCGCCCGGCTGCAGGTTGCCGAACGACTCCTCCTGCCCGCGAAAAGTCACCTTCACGTCCTCCAGCACCTGGGGGGATTGTTCTTGTTGGGGGCCTGTGCCCACGTCGAAGCACCTCGCGCTCAGGCGCCGATGCGCCCGCCGCCTGGCGCTCACGTTCCATGCTCGCGCGGATCCTTCATGAGATCGCAATCCGGTCGCGTCACTTCTTGTGACAGGGAGGTCTGCCTCTCCTGCTGATGTGCGAGACTCGCCGGGTGCTGGCTCGAACTCACTACTCTGCGCTGGGGACACGGATGACTCGACTGGACGGCCCCGACCTGCAGCTGCTCGAGGGTGTTGTCAGCGACAAAGTGCTGACCGCCCTCCGTGCCGCCGCCGCCCAGTTGTCCAAGCTTGGGGTTCGGCATTGGGTCGTCGGCGGTTTGGCGGTCGGTGCCCATGGTCACCCGCGCGCCACGAAAGACGTCGACTTCTTCGTGGGTGACGAGGCCTTCGAGCACGACGGAGCGGGCCTGGTAACGATGAAGCCGGGAGTACCGATTCAGGCAAACGGGGTGATCGTCGACCACCTCTCGGCACAAGACGAGCCCTTCTTGTCGGACGAACTCCCTCCGGCTGACGTGCAGCTCGAGGTCGCGCCCATCGAAGTGCTGCTCTACCTGAAGCTGAAGTCACCTCGGGCCAAGGACCGTGCAGACATCATCGAGTTGATCAAGGCCGGGGCCGATGTCGCCCGTGCAAGGGCATACCTCGTTCTTCACGCTGCACTGTTGCTCCCAGCCCTGGAGAAGGCGGTCGAAGAGGCCCGCGCCGAAGAGGAGTAGTGGGGTCCTTCGCGCCAATCTGCTCAGTTGAACCTCTTGTTCTGAGGGCCGCTATTGCCCGAGGAGCGCGCTGGCGTCGAGGCGCCCTTCTTCCCAGCCCAGCGCCACCGCCAGCTTGCGCGCCTCGAGGGCCACCTTCTTCATCGCGGCCGAGTCTCCCTGCTGTTTGCGGACGGCCTTGGCCTGCTGCAGCAGCGCGCGCGCCTGGAAGCGCAGATCTCCGCACGAGCCGCCGGCGGCGCTGGCCGCCTGGTACGCGGCGGCGGCCTCGGGGAAGCGCTGCTGGTAGGCGAGCACGGTGCCCATGGTGGCCAGCACGCGCGCCTCGGCGAAGGGCCAGCGGGCCGCGCGCCACTTGAGCAGCGAGCCCTCGAGCAGCGCGAGGGCCTTGCCCACGTCGCGGCGCGCAAAGGTGATGGTGGCCAGCCGCGCCTCCAGCCGACCGGCAAGCTCGACCTCGCCGTGCCACCTCGCGAGATCCGCGCTGGCGGCCGCGCGCTTGCGGGCCTCCTCCAGGGCTTTGGCCGCGCCCTCGAGATCGCCCTCCACCTCGAGCCCCTCGCCCCGCTCCGCCAGCACCAGCGCGAGCACCGGCCCGGGACCTGCGGCCTGTTCGGCGGCGGAGAGCACCTCTACGGCCTTGACCCTGCGTCCCTCGAGGCGCAGCACCCGCGCTTCCAGCAGCAGAAATTCCGCCGAGGGCGCGGGGAGCGCGGCGGCCCGTTCGGCGATGGCGTCGAGCAGCGCGCGCGCGCGGGGCGTGTCTTCCACCACCAGGGACTGCGCGGCCGCGCGCGCGACGGCGTCGACCTGGGTGCGCGCCTGCGCCTCGGAGGCCGGCATCAACCCCACGGCCGCGGCCACGCCCGCCCACGCCCGGCTCGCCCCGCGGGGGTCTCTGCGGGCGAGCGCCTGATCGAGCGCGTGCTTCCACAGCGGCGCGGCGCGGGCGCCATCACCGGCCGAGGTGAGGTGGGCGGCCAGTTGCACCGGATCGACCGAGGCCGCGTCGACCTGGCCCCGGGCGATCAACACCTGGGCGGCGGCGAGGTGAACGCCCTGGGTCGCGGAAGGAGAGAGCGGCGGCAGGGCGGCGAGGCTCTCCTGGCTGGAGAAGCGGCCGCGGCGCGGGTTCTCGGTCACCAACCAACCCGCCGCCTGGAGCGAGGTGAGCATCTGGGGAATCGCCGCGGGGCACACCTCGCGCAGCACCACCTGGTCGAAGCGCGCGCCCAGCGTCGCCGCGGTCTGCAGCACCAGCCGGGTGTCGGACGGCAGCGCCTCGAGGGCCGCCGCGGCCGGGCCGCCGGGGGGAGGCCCGATGCCGGGCTCGCTGAGGTCGACGGTGCCGTCGCCCCCCACCAGCAGCCCGCCGTCATCGAGCCACGACAGCAGCTGCAGCGATTGGCGGGGCAGCCCGCGCCCGTAGGTCTGCACGTACTGCCCCAGATCGTCCCCGGCGATGGCGCCCAGCGAGAGAGAGAGCAGGCGCTGCGTCTCGGCGGGCGCGAGCGGTGGAATGGGGACAGGCTGCAGGAAGGCGAGCTTGGCGTCGTGGGGTGAGGGGGCGGTGAGGCCGACGATCAACTCACGCGAGGCGGGCCGCGAGGCCATGGCGACGAAGGCGTCGACGCTGCCCTCGTCCATCTGGTGGAGGCCGTCGAAGGCGAGCACCAGCGGTCGCTCGATGGCCACTGAGCGCAGCACCACCCGCAGCGCGTGCGCGGCCTGGCCGGGCGTCATCGCCGCCGGCAGCGGCCGCACGCCCGCAAGGCCCAGCGCCGCCAGCCGCGCGGAGTCGATCAACGGGAGCGGCTCGAGCGCGGCGGCCAGCCGGGTCATCCGCTCCGAGGGGTGCACGCCCACCGCGGCGCAGAGCAGCTCCACCAGCGCGCCATACGGCTCGGCCAGGCCCGAGGTGCTCAGCGCCAGGGGGGCTCGCCTTCCCACCAGCGCCAGCAGCTGCGAGGCGAGCGCGCTGTGCCCGCTGCCGGATGGACCGGTGATCAGCAGGGGGGCCACCACGCCCTGCTGCAGGCTGCTGAGGCGACGCTCGAAGGTCTCGGTCAACGCCTTGCGGCCCAGCAGGTCGGGCGCGTTGCGGGCGCGGCGCAGCGGGTTGGTGCAGGCGACCAGCCCGGCGATCGGCGCCGCGGCGAGGTCGCACAGCCGCGAGGCCGGACCCGAGAGCGCCTGCTCGATCCACAGGTTGTTGGCGCGCGCGGTGGCGAGCTGGCGGCGCAGCTTCCCGGCGGCGCTCTGGGTGAGGGGGAAGGTGGCGAGCCCGGCGAGGCCGCGCACCGAGGCGGTCACCTTGAGCCGCACGCCCTCGAGCGCGACCGCCTCGCGCGCCACCAGCATCGCCTTGGTGACGCGGCCCGAGGGGTAGCCGCCCTTGCCCAGGAAACCGAAGGTGACGCCTTCTTCGTCCCTGGAGGCGAGCAGGCCGCCGGCGGTGGTGATGACGTCCTGGAGCTTCGCGGTGCACGCGAGCGCCGCGGGGCTCCTGGGCGCGGCGCCCAGCACCTCGAGCCGCAGGAACTGACCCTCCCCCGCGAGCTGGGGCGACGAGAAGTCCTCTTCGGCCGGGGCTGAGGGCGCGGCGCCGTCGGAAGCGAAGACGGCGGAGCCCATCGAGACGAAGAAGTCATTCGCCTCACCGCGCACCGCGACGGGCGCGGCCGGCGGGGGCACGGGCGCAGGCGCAGGCGCGGGGGCCCAGTCAGGGGGCGGCCAGGGGGCCGACGGCTGCG
>VFKJ01000415.1 GCA_009885595.1 Myxococcales bacterium
AACCCCATCTACGTGTCCGGGAACGGCTGGGACTCGGCGATGGCGCTGGCCACCCAGAACCCCGGCTTTCCGCTCGACGGCGGGAGCCTCGTCTACGAGGTGCACCTGTACCTCGACGCGTTCAGCAACGGCTGGGCGTTCGATTACGACACCGAGGTCGCGAAGAACTACAGCGCGGGCTTCGGGGTGGGGCCCATCAACCAGGACACCGGCGCGGCCCGCCTCGCCATGGCCACCGACTGGGCCCGGGCTCAGGGCGTCCCGCTGGCGCTGACCGAGGTGGGGATGCCCATCGACGACCCCCGCTGGGAGACCATGTTCAACCGCACCCTGGCCCACGCGCGGCAGAACGACGTCGAGGTCTACAGCTGGATGGGTGGCAATCATTGGCCCATTCACAACCATGCGTTGAACCAGGTGCCGGGCTGGCATCAGCACCAGACGCTGGAGGCCTCGGTCGCCGGGCCGCTGAAGAGCTCCGCGGCCATCTCGCTGGCCACCCTGTTCGACGACGGACCGGGCGCCACGCCCCCGGGCACGCCCGTCACCATCACGGTGTACGCGCGCGGTGCGCTCGCCGCGCCGCTCACGCTGCAGGTGAGCTCGGGCAACGGGGGAACCTCGAGCAAGTCGGCGCTGATCATCCCCGCGGGGGCCAACGGACAGGACACCTATTCCTATACGCCCGCCGCCGAGGGGGTGAGCACGCTCACCTACGGCCGCGCCGACGGCGGCCAGGTGCCCCCAGCGCGCAAGGTGTACGCGCTGGCGGATCCGGTGGCCTTCGCCGCCACCGACCTGCGGGACGCCGCCATGGCCATCCTCGCGAAATACAGCGCCTCCAAGTGGGAGCTGGCCGATGGCTACACGGACTACCTGCAGGGCAGACCGGCGGCGGACGGCGAGGTGGTGCGGGCGATCTCCGATACCGGCTTCGGCTCGAGCGCGGGCAACGCGATGGAGATGATCAACTGGATCAACAAGGACAACGCCATGGCGGGCGCGATGGTGCCGCCGGTGCTGCGCGTGCTCAATGGCAAGAAGAGCTCGAGCCACGCGGCGAACGACACCTTCGGCTTCTGGTGCAAGAAGTCGCAGCCGATTCCAGGCGTGCAGCCCAACCCGAAGAACCGCGTGCCCTACGACCTCGAGGATCCGCACTTCGCGCTCGCGGCGGTCAGTGTTCCAGGGGCGAACAACACCGGGGTGGTGTTCCAGGCGTCGCTGGCCGAGGCCCTCGCCACGTCCGAGTTGCGCTTCCTCGACAGCAAGCCGCAGGCGCAGTGGGTCGACTCGAACGGCCAGACCACGCAGGTGACCAGCGCCAACGCCCTGGCGCCCGGCGTTCCCGCGGTGCTGGCCTTCACCTCGGCCAACGGCGCTCAGCGCCTGCGGGTCAACTCGGTGGTGGTGGGGTCGAGCAGCGCCACCCTGGCGCCGAGCCCTTTCAACCAGCTGCTGATTGGCTGGGGCTTCCTCAGCTACTACCCGCGCGGGGGCTTCGGCGGGAACGTCTTCGCGGTGATCACCGGCCGGGGCGCACCCACGGCGGCGGAGCTCGGGGTGCTGGAGCGCTACCTGGCCACCACCGCCGGCTTCAGCCTCTGAGCCTTCAGCGAGACTGGATGAAGGCGCTCGCGCGCATGGCCGCGGGGCTGGCGATGCGCCTGACCGACAAAGGGAACTCCGAGTCGTTCAAGAACGAAGCGGAAGCGCTGGCCTGGCTCGATGGACGAATGACCGAATACCTGAAGAAGCGCTGATCAGCAGCGCTCAGGGACAGAACCGGACCCGGCTCACCCGCAGCGCGGCGCCGGCGCCCTCGGCCCAGCCCACGTCTCCCGAGGGCCAACGCCCGAAGTCGTCGCGGTCGGCCACCGCCACTCCCGCGGTGACGGGGCCCTCGAGCACCGCGCCCGCCGCGCTGAGCACCGCGAGCTTCGAGTCCGCGCCCTCGCGCCACGACGCCAGCAGCTGCGAGGTGCCGTAGCGCGCGAGGTGCGGCGCCGACTCATCGCCGGTGCCCGAGGTCAGCCACACCACCGGGCTCTTCTGTCCCTGCGCGTTGATGGAGATGAAGCCCACGTCGCGGTTGGCCCGTCCCTCCGTGGTGGCGAAGGTGAGCCCGAAGCCGCCGGCTCCCAGCGAGGCCAGGCCGCCGAGCTGGCCGCCCGAGGTGCCCGCGCAGTTCCCGCTCGGTTCGTCCTGGAGGATGTCCGAGTCGTTCAGCAGCACCGCCTTCGCCCGGTAGCAGTCGGACAGGCACATCGGCGCCACCGTGGTGCCGTCCCACGCCAGCCGCACGTCGAGCGAGTGGCTGCAGCCCCAGGCCCACCCCGCGGGTCCACCGGCGGGCAGCCCCGTGGTGGCGCTCAGGCTGATCAACAGGTCGCCCTGGTGCTTGCCGCTGGAGCCGAAGTGCTTCGTGTGGCCGAAGTACGCCACGTACACCTGCCCGGTGAAGAGCAGCCGCCCCTCGTGGCCCCAGCCGTCGACCCACCGCGAGCCGTCGACGTCCGGCGTATCGTTGACGATCGCGGTCTCGAACGCGGCCGTCCCGTTCGGGTTCAGCTTCACGATGAACATGCCGCTGCCGCGCTTGACCAGCAGCGCCAGCGAGCCGTCGTCATGCGCCACGAAGCCGCGCACGCTCTCTCCGGCGAGGGTGAGGTCGGGACCCAGCCTCGTCAGCGCCGCCGAGAGGGGGGTGATGTGCACGGTGCTGCCGCTGCTCCACGCGGCGCGCGCGGTGCCGTCGGCGAGCCCGGCCAGGTGCACGGGGCGGTTGTTCGACCAGCCGGAGCTCGAGCCGACGTCCACCGAGGCGGGCGAGACGTCGATGGTCGCGCTGATCAGCCGGGTGTCGAGCGCGCCGCAAGCGGGCGGTGGCCCCGCGTCGAACCCCGCATCGAAGCCCGCGTCCGACGACCCGGCGTCGGGGGACCCGGCGTCCTCTTCGGGTGGGGTGCCGGAGTCGACGCCGGCGTCGAGCGCTCCGGCGTCGGTGAGGGTGGTGGTGCCGCCGGCGTCGGGGCCCTGCTTCGGCAGCAAGACCATGTCCGCGGTGCCGATGCAGGAACAGAGGACCAGCAGACTCCACCGGAGCGACATGAAGGGGTGTCGGCGCGTGTGGGCCTGGGGTTGCCCCGTTCTCCCCTTCCAAGAGGGGTGTGCACGGCAGTGTGCAGCGCGCCGACCCTCTGGCAATGAGGGTGCCGCGCGGCTGCGGACCTTGAAAGCCTCGGGGTGGGCGGTGACGGAAGGGTCTGGCTCCGGGGGACACATCGAGCAGGCCCTCCGCGCGCGGTTCTTGATCGCAGGTGAGCGAAGCGATGTGAAAGTGACGCGGGGGACCGGAGAGGGTCTCGGACAACGTAATCTCTTGATTACATTTTTTTCGTTCGGGGCGGAAAACGTAATCAAGAGATTACGTTGGTACAGAGGTGTCCCCGCCCCCGCGCGGCGGGAGTCAGCCTCACATCGCTGCGTGCCCTGCAGCACAGAAACGGCGTGCCGAGGGGCCAGCTGGGCTGAGGCACGGAAACGAGACCGTGCCGCACCACGCTCTTCAGGGCCCACTCAGCTCGACTTCACCGACAACACGCGCCCTACACCCGGATCCCCAGCGGCTGCCCGGTGCTGGCGCACACCCCGCTGCCGAACGAGCTGAGCGCGGTGACGTTC
>VFKJ01000654.1 GCA_009885595.1 Myxococcales bacterium
ACGTAGGCCGGGTTCATCAACACGTGGTGCTCGGCGATCAGCTTCTGCGTGGTGACGACGCCTTCGCGCTTGAGGCCTGCGATCACCGCCTCTCGCAGGGCCGGCACGTCGAGCTTCTCGCCGTTCTTCGAGCCGAGCTCGACGTAGAGGCTCATGCGGTCGGTCTCGAAGATGTTGTCGTAGAAACCCACCCGGTAGAATGGCAGCGAGCGGTCCGGGTAGTAGACCCAGTGCACGTCCTTCGGGCCCTTGGCGTCGAAGCCGAGGTTGAACACCAGCACCTGGTTCCACGTGAAGCGCCTGGCGTCCACCGGCTGCCCGCAGAGCTCCATCAGGGCAGGGAAGGGCGCCGAGGAGACCAGCCGCTCGAAGCGGTACTCGCCCCTGGTGGTGCGCACGATCTTCGCGGCCACGTCGATCGCGGTCACCGCTTCGTTCAAGTGAATTGCCGACGGCTCGACCTCGCTCGCGATCGCCTTCACGTATTCGATCGCGCCCCCCTCGGGGTAGGTGAAGGTCGCGTTGTACGAGGCGTTGTCCGCCTGCTTCATGTTGCGAATGATGTCGGTGAGGTCCGCGTGCGGAAAGAAGCGGCCCATCGCGTCGCGATCGAGCGTGGACAGGTCGGTCGCGTAGAGCTTCTCGTTGTACGGAATGAGGAACTTCTCGGCGATGGAGCGGCCGAAGCGCGCGTAGAGCATCTCCTTGAAGTTGTTCTGCGGATCGGTGGGCTTGGCAAAATACAGATCGTGCAGGCAGTCGATGAAGTCCTGCTGCGGCAGTTGGTGGATGTTCTTCTGGAACGGGAAGTCGATCTGCTTCCCCGCGTACGAGATGAACGACTTCTTGATCACCTTGCGCACCTGCTGGCCCGGCATGCGCTCGAGCAGGTACTTCTCGATCTCCGGGTGTTTGAAGTGGAAGAAGTGGCCCGAGTAGTCCCAGACGAAGCCGTCCTTCTTCACCGTCTTGCAGTAGCCGCCGATCTCCGCGTCGCGCTCGAGGATGACGAGGTCGCTGCCCTTGCCCAGCGCCGCGGCGGTGGCGAGCCCGCTCATGCCCGCGCCGATGATCACTGTCCCGACGTTCTTCATGCGCCCGTGCTTATGCCACGTAGGCGCCGGCGCCGAGCGCGATCGCCAGCGCGCCGAGCGTCAAGGCGAAGAGCACGAAGACCACTTTTCGCAGCACCGGCCGTTCT
>VFKJ01001074.1 GCA_009885595.1 Myxococcales bacterium
CGGTCGCCTTCGAGCAGCTTGTCCTTCTTCTCGAGAATCACCAGCTCCTCGCCGCCCTTCTTGAGCACCTTCCACACCTTGCCCTCGACGGCGATGGTGTCGAGCACCGCCGGCTCCTTCGCAGCCTTCGGCTCGGGCTCCGGCACCGGCACCGGCTCGGGATCCGGGGTGGCCGGCTTCACCGGCTCTGCGATGGCCAGCACCACCGAGCCCGCATCCACCACCGCGTCCACGAGCGGGGGCGGCGGTTTCGCCCGGTCCTGGAGCAGGTACAGCGCGCCGGCGGCCAGCGCGATGAAGGCCAGCAACCCCACCACCATCAACGGCGTCTTGCTCCTGGGCGCCGCCAGCGGCACCTCGGGCTCTGCTTCGGGCTGAGGCTCTGGGGCGATCGACTTCGCCCTTGGCGCCAGCGACTTCACCTTCGGGGTCGGCGTCGCCGGACCCGCGATGGACATCGCGCGCTGCGCCGCCGTCATGATCTGCCCCGAGGCCGTCTCCTTCTTGACCGCACCGGACGGCCGCATGAACGTGCCCTCGAACTCGGGATCGCCGGCCACCTCGGGCAACGGGCCGCCCCGGCGCATCACCGACAACTTCGACTGCAGCTGCCGCTCGGCGGCGAACTCCTCCGGGCACATCGCGCGCACGTAGTTGCCCACGTCCTCCGCGCCCACGGTCATCTGCTCACGCACCGCCAGCTCGTTGAGCGCCCGGGCGAAGTCGTCGGCCCGCTGGTAACGCGCCGAGGGGTCCTTCGCGAGCGCGCGCATCACGATCTGATCGAGCGTGGGCGAGATGTCGGGGCGCGCGGCGAGCAGCGAGGGCACCTCGCCCATCGCCATCTGCACCACCATCTCGGACATCGTGCCGCCCGTGTACATCGAGCGGCCGGCCAGCATTTCCCAGACCACGATGCCGGCCGAGAAGATGTCGGAGCGGTGATCGACGGGCTTGGCCAGCGCCTGCTCAGGCGACATGTAGCCCAGCTTGCCCATCACCGTGGACGGCAGCGTCTTCTGCGATCGCGCCGTGCTCTTGGCGAGCCCGAAGTCGATCACCTTGACCTCGCCCTCGTACGACACCATCACGTTCTGCGGGGACACGTCGCGGTGCACGATGCCCAGCGGAGAGCCCTCGGCGCTCACCTTGCGGTGCGCGTAGCCCAGCGCCTCGGTCATCTGCTGCGCGATGAACACCGCCATGGGGATCGGCATCACCGCGCGCGAGCGCTCGATGCGCGTCTCGACCCGCGAGAGATCGACGCCGGGCACGTACTCGATGGCCATGTACAGGGTGCCCTCGAACTCGCCCATGTCGTAGACCTGCGCGATGTTCGAGTGCGTCAACTGCACCAGCACCTTGGCCTCATGGTGAAACCGATCGATGAAGTTCTGATCGCCCATGAGGTTGGGCAGCACCGTCTTCACGATGCACAACTTCTCGAAACCGGCCGCCCCGGTGAGGCGCGCGAGGTGCACTTCCCCCATCCCGCCCTGCCCGAGCATGAACAGCAGCTGGTAGCGCCCCAGCATCCGACCTTCGCCTGAAGTCGTCATCGCGCGCACTCTAGCGGTTGGTCGCCTTCACGCATGGTTTCGGTCAGGACAATGGCCTTCGATCGGTGTATAGACGCGCGCTCGTTGCATCGGGTCTCGTAGCTCAGCTGGATAGAGTACTGGCCTCCGAAGCCAGGGGTCGTGGGTTCGAATCCCGCCGGGACCGCTTCTGACCGCCGCTTCCCCCTCGTGGGAGGCGGCGGTTTTCTTTTGGACGAATTGACGCGGGGGCCTGCGCAGCCCCGCCAGGTGCGTCAAAAACCCCTCAGTTCGCCCCCGTGTTTCCGCGCACTTGACGCGCCACGGTAATA
>VFKJ01001232.1 GCA_009885595.1 Myxococcales bacterium
AGCGCCTCGAGCCACTGGCCCTCGGCCCCTTCGAAGTCTTTGCGGGCGAGGCGCAGCTCGGCGATGCGCATGTTCGCTTCGGCGCTCTTGTCGTCGAGCGCGGCGAGGGTCTGCAGGGTGCGCTCTTCACCTTCGATATCGGAGAGCTCGCGGAAGAGCGTGGCGACCCGTTGCAGCACCTCGGGGGTGGGGTTCCCCAGGCGCACCAGCCGATCGTATTCCTTCGCGGCCACGACCTTGTCGCCGGCCTCGAAGCGGAGGTCAGCGAGCATCGTGCGCGCGTCGCGATCTCTGGGTCGCAGGTCGGCGAGCGCCTGCGCGGCCACCACCGTCTGCGGATCCTTCGCCTCGAGCGAGAGCTTCACCAACTCCGCGAGCGCCGCGGGCTGCTCGGGCTGCGCCGCGATCGCCTTGCGCAGCTCTTCGCGCGCTTCGTCGTTCTTCCCCTGCTCCGCCAGCACCAGCCCCAGGCCCGCCCGGGCGAAGGGATCGTCGACGACCGCGAGCGCGGCGCGGTACTTCTTCTCGGCGAGCGCGGCATCGTGTTTGACCCGCGCGACGTCGGCGAGGCCGATGAGGGCGGGGAAAAACTTCGGATCGCGCTTGAGCACCGCCTCGAACTCGGTGCGGGCGAGATCGCTCATGCCCTTCCAGTTCGTGTAGATGCGGCCCATGCCGTACCGGACCCACGGGTTGTCCGGGAAGATGGTGGCGATCGCCTTGAGCTGATTCCACGCGTCGTCGCTGGGCAGGGTGCACCAGGCCACGAACACCCGGGGCATGGCGTCACCCGGGCGGGCCCGCGCGGCCTCCTGGTACTTCATCCGCAGCGAATCGAGCGTGCCCCGGTAGCTGGCCGCTTCGATCTTCTGCAGCTCTGCCATCGTCTCCGCCGTCGGCGGCAGGACCTCTGGGGCAGCGGACGCCACGGCCGCGACCAACACGCCTCCCATCACCGCCGCTCGCAGCCATCTCATCTCGTCAGCTCTTTCCAGATGATGCACCCCGGGGCGTAGAGAAGAACGAGAGCACCTCCTGCGCAACAAAAGACCACGGCAATCGCCGTCCGCTCACATTTTGGGGAGTTCATCGCCTGCTCGGCTTGAGCTCTCGGAGCTGCCTTCGGGGTGGATCGATGGCCAACCTGACCTTCTCTGCCTCGGCGGCGCGACCCTGGGAATCGAGGAGCGCCACCAGGCGCCGTCCCGCGATCACCTTGAGCGCCGCCACCTGCAGCAGCGCCCGCAGCTCGTGCTCCGCTTCCTTCGCCTCTCCCGACTGCACCAGCGCCTCGGCCAGCTGCAGGCGCGCGCCGTTCGCCTCGGGGTGCGCGGCGACGTAGGGCTCGAGCATGCGCGCGGCTGCACGGGGCTCTCCTTCGGCACTGAGCACGCCGGCGAGCCGCACCTGGGCGTCGGCGTACCCTTCCCTCAAGGCGAGCGCGACCTCGAGCGCCCGGCGCGACTCGTTGCGTCGGCCAGCTTCATCGGCTGCGAGCGCGAACAGGTAGTGCGCGCGCGGGTTCTCTGGCGCCAGCGAGCGGGCGATGTCGAGGTGGAGCAGCGCTGAGTCCGACTCGCCCTGCTTGAGCTCCAGGCGCCCCAGCTCGACCCGCCCCATCGCCCAGCGGGGGTCGGCCCTGACGGCCTTCTCCAACACCACGATGGCCGCGCCATCGTCGCCCGCCTGCTCCAGGGACTGCGCCTCGTCGAGGGACGTGGCAGCCAGAATGAGAACGAGGGCCCACATTTCTGCGCGTCACCTACCAGCAATGGCCAGCCCCGGGCACTTGCCTTCGCGCCTCCTGCGCGACACAAACCGAAGGGAATGCAGCCCGTCAGGAACTTTGCCCCCCGCCGACAAGCTCCGGCATGTCGCCGCCAGACTCCCAGCTCCCCGATGGTCCAGGCCTGTCCCGAGCGAAGCCCAGAGGCCCTGCCATGGAGGTGAGTGATCGCACCCTCGCCTCGCTGGGCTTCGACGACATTCGCGCGGCGCTCGCGGGCCGGTGCCGCACCGAGGTGGGCCAGGAGCGCGCGAGGGCCCGCGGCTTCCTGCAGTCGCGGGACGAAGTGCAGGCGTCGCTCACGCTGTCCGAAGAGGCCGTGGCGCTCAAGGCCGAGCCCATCACCCTGCCGATCACCGGCATCGTCGACGTGCGCACCTCGATCGATCGCGCTTCCAAGGGGGGGATGCTCGAGCCGCGCGAGCTGATCAACCTCTGCCAGGTGCTCTTCAGCTTCGAGCGTTCGCACGAACTGCTCACCGATCGCGCCCCTCGCTTGCCGGGGCTGGGCGCGCTGGGGCGCAGGCTGCCGGTGCTCAGCAAGCTCGCCACCCGGCTCGATCGCAGCTTCGAGGCGAGCGGAGAGATCTCCGATCGCGCCAGCACCGAACTGCGTGACGCCCGGGAGACGGCGCGCGGGCTGCATCGCAGAATTCGCGGGCGGCTGGACGAGCTGCTCAGGGACGAGAAGTTCAACGAGACGCTGCGCGAGGGCTACTACTCGGTGCGCAACGATCGCTACGTGGTGCCGGTGAAGTCGAGTCATCAGCGAGACGTGACCGGCATCGTGCACAACGCCAGCCAGTCGGGCCAGACGCTGTTCGTCGAGCCGCAGGAGATGATCGGCATGGGCAACGAGCTGGCGATCGCGCAGTCGATCGTGCTCGAGGAAGAGCGGAAGGTGCTGCTCGAGCTCTCCGGGTTGGTGGGCCGGGAGGCGAGTCGCTTGCTGGACGGTGTGGACGCGCTCTCGTCACTCGACGAGCTGGAGGCGATCGCCTCGCTCTCGAACGATCTGAAGGCGATCTCGCCGACGCTGGAGCCGGCCGACGGCGCGCTGGTGCTCAAGGCGCTGCGTCACCCGCGGCTGGTGCTCAAGGGCGGAGAGATCATCAGCAACGACGTCGAGCTGGGTGACGCGCGCTCGCTGGTGGTGTCAGGGCCGAATGCGGGCGGCAAGACCGTCACGCTCACGGGCGTGGGGCTGTGCGCGCTGATGACCCGCGCGGGCCTGCCGATCCCCTGCGATCCCGGCTCGCGGATTCCGCTGTTCAACCAGGTGCACTCGGCGATCGGTGATCAGCAGGATCTGCAGGCGGGGCTGTCGACCTTCTCGGCGCACGTCACCATGCTGCGCGACATCACCAGCGTCGCCCGGCGCGGCGCGCTGGTGTTGATCGACGAGATCGCGGCCGACACCGATCCCCGTGAAGGCGCGGCCATCGCCACCGCGGTGCTCGAAGAGCTGCTCACCCGCGGCGCCATCGTGCTGGTCACCACCCACCTCGAGGAACTCAAGGCCCTCGCGCACCTCGACCCCCGCTTCGTGAACGCCCGCGTGGGGTTCGACGGCAAGCGGATGGCGCCCACGTACCGGCTGCAGCTTGGCTTCGCAGGCGCGTCATCGGCCATCGACATCGCCCGGCGCGTCGGGCTGGCGGAGTCGATCTGCGTGCGGGCGCACGACCTCGCCATCAACACCGGCGGCGCCCTCAGCAAGGCGCTGCAGGCGGCGGAAGAGGAGCGGCGCAAGCTGTTCGAGCAGCGGGACCTGGCGGAGCGTGACGCCCGCGAGGCGAAGCTCGCGAAGGAGGCAGCCGAGGCCGAGCTCGCGGCGGCGCTCAAGAAGCGGAAAGAAGAGGAAGTGAAGTTCCGCGAAGCCTTGCGGGCCGAGCTCGAGTTCGCGCGCAATCAGATCCGCGCGATCGTGGAGAAGCTCGAGGGCGAGAAGTCGCTCAAGACGGCGCAGACGGTGGCCGCGGACCTCACCCAGCGGATCAACGAGCAGACCACCGCCGAGCGCGGGGCGCGGCAAGAGCTCAAGGGCGAGGTGCGCGAGCTGGCTCCACTCGAGCTGAAGATCGGCGCCCGGGCGCGGCATCGCTCGATGGACGCAGAGGTGGAGATCCTCGATCTCGCCGGCGACACCGCCACCGTGGCGGCGGGGGCGCTCAAGATGCGCGTGCCGTTGAGCGAGCTGGGGCCGGCCACGAAGGCGAAGGAACCGGCCAGGTTCCCTGGGGCGAACAAGAAGGAAGCGCGCCTCGAGAAGGTGAAGGAGGTCGCCGCCCAGGTGCTGACGCTGGCGAGCCCGACGATCGACGTTCGAGGCGAGCGCACCGAAGACGCGATGCGGAAGATAGAGCAGTTCCTCGATCGCTGCACGCGCAACGGGGACGAAGCGGCGATCATCATCCACGGCCACGGGACGGGGGCGATCAAGCGGGACCTGCGCGAGTCCCTCAAGCGCTCGCCCTACGCGAAGTCCTTCCGGCCGGGCGACGCGAGCGACGGTGGCGATGGCGTGACGGTCGTCATCTTCTGAAAAGTGCTCCCTCTCCCCCACAGGGG
>VFKJ01000813.1 GCA_009885595.1 Myxococcales bacterium
CTTGAGCTCGGCCATCGCGGGAAAGAGATCGGCCTCCAGCACCCCGGGGAACTCGTCCACGCCCGAGAAACACATGAACGCCTTGCAGCCGCGCGCGCCCTCACGCACCAGGCCCTCGAGTTCCTTCGCGTTGCCCGGCACCACGCCGCCCCAGAAGCCCACGTCGATCAGACACTGCCCGGTCGCCTCGGCCTTCTTTCTCCTCAGCGCCTCCGCGGTGGTGGTGGGCGGAATGGAGTTGAGCGGCATGTCGACCAGCGTGGTCACCCCGCCGCTCGCCGCCGCGCGGGTGGCGGTGAGGAAGCCTTCCCACTCGGTGCGCCCGGGCTCGTTCACGTGGACGTGCGTGTCGACCACCCCGGGCATCAACACCGCCTCGCCCACGTCCACGAGCTCAGCACCCGCGGGGAGGGCGTCGTAGTCGGCGACCGCTTCGATGCGCTCGCCGTCGACGTGCACGGTCGCGGGGCGGAGGCCGTCGGGAGTCACCACGCGGCGGCTGCGGAAGACCTTCATGGCCGCGGAAGATGCCACGGGCCGGGGTGCAGTCGAGGAAGGACGTCATCCACGATCGGCGAGAACCGCGGTCGAGAGCTGAGCTCCCTTCGCCAGCCGGATCGCGGCGAAGCGCTTCCATCGGCCTGTTCCCACTGTCACGAGGCCTTGCTCCTCGAGACGGCGAAGCGAATCAGCCAGCGTTGCCGGCGGCACCACTCGGCGCTTCGTTCTCACCTTCATGAGTCGAAAGTAGCGCAGCAGCTCCTCGGCTGCTGAGAACGGGGAGGTCCACCCCCCAACCTGCGAGCGCGACTTCTCGTTGACGTAGGCCGCTCCGGGTGTTGTCTCCCCGCCCATGCTCCTCACCTCACTCGTCGTGCTCTCGCTGGCGGCCGCACCGCCCAAGCCCTTCACCGTCGGTCCGTCGATCGAAGGCATCTCGGAGTACGGCCTGCCCAACGGCCTCCGGATCCTCTTCGTGCCGGACAACTCGAAGCCGACCGTCACCGTCAACCTCACCGTGTTCGTCGGCAGCCGCCATGAGAACTACGGCGAGAAGGGCATGGCGCACCTCTTCGAGCACATGCTCTTCAAGAAGACGAAGAAGTTCGCCGACGTGAAGGCTGAGCTCACCAAGCTGGGCGGCGACGCCAACGGCAGCACCTGGTTCGATCGCACCAACTACTACGAGTCGTTCCCCGCGGACGAGGCCAAGCTGCGCACCGCGCTGGAGCTGGAGGCCGAGCGCCTCCGCTCCGCCATCATCTCGCGCGAGCAGCTCGCCACCGAGATGACCGTGGTGCGCAACGAGTTCGAGATGGGCGAGAACCAGCCCGAGGGCGTGCTGGAGGAGCGCACGATGGCCGCCGCCTTCCAGTGGCACAACTACGGCAACACCACCATCGGCGCGAAGAGCGACATCGAGCGGGTCCCCAACGAGCGCCTGGTGGCCTTCTACGAGACCTACTACCAGCCGGACAACGCGATGCTGATCGTCGCGGGCAAGTTCGACGAAGCGAAGACCTTCAAGGCGATCGCGGAGACCTTCGGGAAGATCCCGAAAGCGAAGCGGGTGTTGCCGCAGACCTACACCGATGAGCCCACGCACGACGGCGAGGTCTCGGTGACCGTGCGCCGCGTCGGCGGCACGCCGGTGCTCAACGTCGGCTACCACGTGCCCGCGGCGTCCGACCCCGACTCGCCGGCGATCGACCTGCTCGACGGCCTCATCGGCGATTCGCCCTCGGGCCGCCTGTACAAGGAGCTGGTCGAGACCAAGAAGGCGGCGCGGGTGGGCTGCACCAGCTACACCCTGCGCGAGCCGGGCTACTTCCTGTGCACGGTGCAGCTCAACGCCAAGGACGCGGTGGGTCCTGCGCGCGAGGGCCTGCTCAACGTGCTCGAGGGCTTCGGCAAGAAGCCGCCCACCAAGGAAGAGATCGATCGCGCCCGTACTGCGCTGCTCAAGCAGTACGAGCTGCTGCTCAACTCGTCTGATCGCATCGGCATCTCGCTGTCCGAGTTCGCGGCGGCCGGTGACTGGCGCCTGATCTTCCTCGCGCGCGATCGCACCGAGGCCTTGAGCGTGGACGACGTGGTGCGGGTGTCGGGCAAGTACTTCAAGGCGGCCAACCGCACGCTGGGTGAGTACGTGCCCACGGAGAAGCCGGAGCGCGCCGAGATTGCCGGGGTGGCGGACCTCAACCCGGTGCTGAAGAACTACACGGGCCGCGCGGCGATGGCGCAGGGCGAGGTGTTCGACGTCACCCCGAAGAACATCGACGCGCGCACCACCCGCACGGCGCTGAGCAACGGCATGAAGGTGGCGCTGCTGCCCAAGAAGACCCGCGGGGAGACCGTGCAGGTCGCGCTGCAGCTCAAGTTCGGGAACGAGAAGACGCTCAATGGCCAGCGGGCCGCCAGCGACTTCGCCGGCCGGATGCTGCTGCGGGGCACCAAGACGAAGACGCGCCAGCTGATCAAGGACACCCTCGATCAGCTCAAGGCTCAGGTGCACGTGCAGCCCGGTCCCACGGGCATCACCGTGACCATCGAGTGCCGCAAGCCGCAGCTGCAGGCGGTGCTCGACCTCGTGGGTGAGTGCCTCAGGTCGCCGGCCTTCGACGCCAAGGAGTTCGAGCAACTGCGCCGCGAGGTGGTGGCGGGCGCCGAGCAGAAGAAGGACGACCCGCAGGCCATCGGCTTCATCGGGCTGC
>VFKJ01000381.1 GCA_009885595.1 Myxococcales bacterium
GTGGCGAAGGCGAGCACGTCGACGTCGGGGTACGCACGCGGCCAGGTGAACTCGCGATCGAACGAGGCGCCGCCCACCGCCGCAGCACCCTCGAGGGTGAAGCTCAGCCGCGAGGCCGCGCCGCCGGTGTCTTCCACCACGAAGGCGTCGTTCGCCAGCGCAGGCACCCGGCCGGTGAGCCCCCGCGGCGAGGCGCCAGGTCCAGGCAATTCCAAATCGCGCGAGAAGCCGAGCCGCTGCGCGCGACGGGCCGCGGCGTCAGGGAGAAATTCGAGCAGCTCACTGGCAGCTCGCGAATCGGCGCGAGCACCGAAGGCGAGGCAGCAAAGGAGCAGCGAAAGACTCCGCACGCCCCCAGCTTGCATGAGCGCGAGGCCGGGCACGATGAAATCAGCGCCCGGTCACCGCTGACTCAGCTCTTCTGGTTGCGCGCGACTTCGCCGGCCGCGGTGGCGTCGACCTCGATGCGCTGCGCCGACTCGATGTCGACCTGCTTGAGCAGGTCCCACTCCATCTGCCAATCGCGGTTCATGCTGGTGCTGCCCTGCTGGCTCTTGCGCGCCTGGGTGGCGGAGACCTGGCACTGGCCGGCGGTGGGCGCGCTGCCCTGGAAGAGGTAGCGGCTGCTGCTCATCGAGTTGCCGTTGGTGGTGACCTTCCACTCGGTCTCCAGGGTGAGGCCGGCGGCGGCATCGGCGCTCTTCACCTGGAAGTCGCGGGCGAACAGCATGGTGCGCGCGGCGCCCCAGATGTCATTGCAGGGGCGCTGGTAGGTGTGCGCCATCACCGCGTTCTGAATGAACTTGGAGCGGGCCTGCGCGGCGCGCATGCCAGCGCAACCGGTGGACGAGAAGGCGAGAGCAGCGAGCGCGACGGTGAAGAGCTTCTTCATGGGAATGGCCTCGAAGGGTTGAGCGCGGGCCGTCATGGCCAGCGATGCCCATCAGTCGTTCGAGGTCGAATTCGTGGGTAGGTGGATCAGCGGAAATAAACGCCGATCCCTAAGTTCACGAAACCGAACCACTGAAAGGTCCCGGTGGCGGGGAAGTAATAGAGCATCGGGCCGCCGCCGAACTCCGCGGTGAAGCCGCCCGGCGCCATCCACTGCATCCCGACGTCGGCGTGGAACATCTTTCCCCAGATGTCATCGTAGGACATCTCGGTCGGCTCGCCGTTGACCTTCACGTAGCCACCGGTCCGCTGCCAGGCGTTGAAGCCGTAGTGCGCGCCGCCGCCGATGTACGGGCTCCACTGGGAAGAGAGGGGAACCCAGCGGGCGGAGAGATCGATCCCGGGGCCGATGACGTCGAAGCCCAGGGAAATGAAGAGCCAGGGCGTCGGCATCCACGTGCCTTCGAACACCAGGATGCCGCGGGTGCTGAGCAGCGAGAAGCCCAGGCCCCAGTGCTTGGTGATGCGGGGGTCGTTCTTGATCTCGTCGGTGATGGCCTGCTTGAGCGCGGCCTGCCGCTGGCTCTCGAACTTGAGCACCTTGGCCCGGTCAGCGAAGCGGGCCACGGAAGGGTCGTCGGCGAAGGACGGGTCGAGCGAGAGCGCTTCCTCGAGCACCTTCTGCTCCTCGGCGGCGTTGCCCTCGCGCTGCAGCTCGGTGGAGAGCACCAACAGCGCGCGGGCCTTGCCGCGGCGGGCGCGCGTCTCGTGGGGATCTTCGTCGAGCATGCGCTGGAACATGTCGAGCGCGGCGTTGACGTCGCCCTGCGCGAGGGTGCCGCTGGCGGCCCACTCGGCGAAGGCGCTGGAGCCCTTCACCAGGCCCGAGTCGACGGCTTCCTTGCGGTAGTCGAGCCGCCCGGCCCACAGCACCGCGCCCGGCGCCATCGTCACCTCGGCCACCAGCACGCCGTCGAACACCGGGCGCTTGATGCGGTAGTTGCCGGGGGTGAGCTGCAGGCGGCGGCGCTCGGAAGGGTCCGATCTCGCCTCGGCGATGAGGTGCTGCTCGGCGCCGTCCACCACCACGTAGCGGTGGCTGGGCTCGGCCTCGAGCTCGAGGGTGGCGGCGGCGGCGTTGAGGCGGGTGAGCGGCACGTCGCCCCGCCCCTTGAGGGAGAAGCGGAACCCCGGGCGCTGCGGGAGCGCGGTCGCCTCGGTGTCCATGCGCGTGCGCTCGTAGGCGTAGCCGTAGGCCTCGGTGAGGCGGACGATGCCGTCCCCGTCGACGTCGCCCGCGCCGCGCAGCGCGGACACCCAGTGGTGCGTGAAGATGGAACCCGCCAGCGCCTTCGATTCTTGCGCGAGCTCGTCGGCGCCGCTGGAGCTGAGCAGGGCGAACCCCTGCACCGGCTCGTCGGCGAGCAAGCGCACCGCCGCCACCGGCATCGCGCCCTTGGTGCCCAGGATGGCGCCTGAGCGGCAGGCGTCGATGACCGCCAGGGTGAGGCCGGCCTTGGTGTTCGAGAGCCGATCGGCCAGCGCGGTGAGCGCGAGGACGGGACCGCGCAGGTGCAGCGCGGTGGCGTCGGCGTGGCCCGAGTAGAAGAAGAAGAACAGCGTGGGCTCGGTGCTGGCGGCGAGCTGGCCTTCGATTTTGGTGAGGGCGGCGTCGAGTTCCTTGGTGGTGGGCTCGAAGAGCAGCGTGGTGTCGGCTTCGCTGGTGCTGCCGAGCTGAACGAGGACTTCCTGTACGCGGCGTGCGTCGTCGTGGGCGTAGCGCAGCGAGCGATCGGTGGCCCAGCCGTCGTTGGCCCCGATGAGGAGCGCGAAGCGGCGCTCGGCGTGGGCGGTGGACGCGAGCGCCACGCAGAGGAAGAGGAGTCGCGCGAGGCGGGCCGGCATGGGCGGAGGTCGATCTACCTCGTCGTCGCGCGGGGAGCCATCCGGGGGGCGGATTGCATGAAGGGGAAGGTGGACCCGGATACACTTGGGTCATGGCTCATGAAGGCGCCCGCTCGCAGCTCAGCGACACCACGCCCCGCGCGAGGCAGCGGTACATCGAGCGGCTGCGGGCGACGCCTCCTCGCGAGCGGCTGGCGCGCGCGCTCCGTCTCTCCGAGCAGGTGCGTGAGGCGACCCTGGCCGACGTTCGCCGACAGCACCCCACGGCGAGCGAAGAGGAAGTCGCGGTCGCCTTCGTTCGGCGTGTCTACGGCGACAGGCTCGCGGACCGGTTCGCCGCACGTCACACCCTGCGATGACGATCAAAGTCGAAGACTCCGCGCTCGCGGTGGTCCGGGCTCTCGAGCGGCTGGGGGTGCCGCACTACGTGACCGGTTCACTGGCCAGCTCCCTTCACGGCGACCCTCGGGCAACCAACGACGCAGACCTCGTCGCCGTGCTCGCGCCGATGCACTTCAAGCGCCTGCAGGCGGAGCTCGGTGACCGGTTCTACCTCGATGAAGAGGATTTCCTTCATGCGGTGAAGCAGAGTCGATCCTTCAACCTCATCGATGAGGTCGAGCTGGCGAAGGTCGACGTGTTCTGCGTGCAGCCCGAGGGCTACCAGGCAGAAGCCCTCGCGCGCACGGTGACCATGGAGCTCGAGCGTAACGAGCCGTTCAGCGAAGTGAAGGTGGCCTCAGCCAGTGACGTGCTGCTGTCGAAGCTGCGCTGGTACAGGCTCGGCGGAGAGGTCTCTGACCGGCA
>VFKJ01000930.1 GCA_009885595.1 Myxococcales bacterium
GGGTGTGCTAGGCGGCGCGCTGCATGACTCGCCTGCTGTTGCTTGCCGCCACCGTCCTGGGCCTGCTTTTCGCCCTCGAGGTGCTGTGCCGCGTGCAGCCCGAGGGCCTCGCCGCCGTCGCGCACCGGGTGCGCTTCAAGCTCGCCCTGCTCCACGCCAAGGGCCCGGTCGACTTCGTTTCCCTCGGCACCTCGCGCAGCAACGACGGCGTCGACCCTTCGCTGCTCGGGCTGGGTGACGGCTTCTCCGCGGCCACCCCCTCGTCCTCGCTCCCCACGCTCGAGTTCCAGGCCGCGCACCTGGGCCCCCAGAAGCTGGTGCTGGTCGAGCTGAGCGGCCCGCAGAGCGAGCCCACCGCGATGGACGCCGACGCCGCGCCCACCCCCGACGCCTTCGCCGGAGATCCCTTCGGTCAGTGGCTGCACGACCACAGCGCGCTGCTGCAGGTGCGCCGCGCCTTCGCGCTGGAGAACCTGCCCCGCGTCGCCGCCCTCCTCGCCGCCCGCACCCTCGACGGCTCGGAGTGGTTCCGTTCCCGCCAGCTGATCGAGACCTTCCGTCCTCCCTCTCCGCCCGAGGGCGTGGCCGACGACGCCGCGTGGAAGCCGACTCAGTGGCCACCGCCTCCCGAGCCGCCGGGCCTCGAAGGCGACGACGCGCGCATCCTCGCTGGGTACGAGCACGTGCTCGAGCTGCTGCACGCGCAGGGATCGAAGGTGGTGCTGGTCAGCCCGCCCCTGGGCACGCTCTGGCGCGTCGAGGAGTGCACCCCTGCGCGCAACACCCTGCGCCAGCTCATCTCGCGCAAGACCGGCACCCCGCTGCTCGACTTCACCTGCGCGCAGGTCGATGACCGCTGGTTCGTCGACGGGCAGCACCTCTCTTCGCCGGGACGCGCGAAATATTCCAAGGCCCTGGGAGAAGCCGCGCGTGCTCTTCCATAGCGCCACCTTCCTCATCTGCGTCACCGCGCTGGTGGCGCTGTATTGGCTGGCGCCGTGGCAGCGCGCCCGGCTGGTGCTGCTGTTCTCGAGCTCGCTCGTCTTCTACGGCTGGAGACACTGGCCCTCGGTCTTCCTCCTCCTCGGCAGCATCGCGGTGAACTACAGCCTCGGCCGCCTGCTGGAGCGCCGCCGCAGCCAGGCGCTGCTGGCGCTCGGCGTCACCGTCAACCTCTCCTTCCTCGCGTACTTCAAGTACGGCCGCTTCGTGGTCGATCAGCTGATCCACCTCGGCGCGCTGGTGGGCCTGCAGCTCACCGTGCCCAGGCCCGACGCGTGGATGCCGCTGGGCATCTCCTTCTTCACCTTCCAGGTGATCGCCTACCTCGTCGACGTGTACCGAAAAGAGATCCCCGCCGAGCGCAGCCTGCTCGCCTTCGCGGTCTTCAAGTCGTTCTTCGCGCAGCTCGTCGCCGGTCCCATCGTGCGCGGCAGGGAGCTGCTGCCCCAGCTGCACACCGCCGTCCCCTTCGACGTCGCGCGCCTGCACCGCGGCGCCTGGCTGGTGCTGTGCGGCCTCTTCCTCAAGGTGGGCGTGGCGGACGTCATCGGGGACTACGTCGACTACGCGTGGAAGGCCCCCGAGACGCTCGGCATCAACAACGCCTGGCTCACCGTCTACGCGTACGCCGCGCAGCTGCTCGCCGACTTCTGGGGCTACTCCACGATGGCGGTGGGGTTGGGGCACTGCTTCGGCCTCACCCTGCCGGTGAACTTCGAGAACCCCTACGGCTCAGCCTCGCTGCGCGAGTTCTGGACGCGCTGGCACATCACGTTGTCGGTGTGGCTGCGCGACTACCTCTACATTTCCCTCGGTGGAAACCGCGTCTCCAAGAGCCGGGCCGCGTTCAATCGCCTCGCCACCATGACCCTGGGCGGTCTGTGGCACGGCGCGGGGTGGAACTTCATGATCTGGGGCTTCCTCCACGGGCTGTGGATGGATCTCGAGCTCGCGACCCAGGGCGCCCGCGCGCGCTGGCCCAGGTGGCTGAGCGTCTTCGTCACCTTCCACGTGGTCGTCTTCTTGTGGATTCCCTTCAAGGCGCCCTCGATGGCCGCCCTGGGCACGATGATCAGCCGCCTCTTCACCGCGCAGTGGGACATCAACACCCCTACCCAGACGGCGGTGATGACCTTCGGCTTCCTGGCGCTGCAGAAGCCGCTGTTCGCGCTCGTCCGGGCCGAACGGGCAGACACCCTCAAGCCGGTGGCTGAGCTCGCGCTCGCGGGCGCGATGGTGTGGCTGCTGCTGGCGTACGGCAGCGCGCGGCAGGACTTCATCTACTACGTGTTCTGATCAGCCTCCCCTTCGTGGGGGCGAGCCTTCGGGAGCGCTCAGGTATTGAAGGCGAATGACGCCTCCCCGCCTGCAGCTGCGATTCCCCAATCGCCGCGCGCTTCTTGCGAGCGCGCGCGCCGAGGGCTCCGACCTGAGCCTGTTCGCGTTGGGTGCCAACGACATCCCTACCGGCAGTGACGTGACGGTGGAGATCACCGTGGCCAACACCGCCCTCTTCTTCGAGCTGCAGGGCCGGGTGCGCATGCAGGTGGTGGCGCCCTTCGGTCGTCCGGGCGTGGGGATCGCCTTCGGGGGGCCGCACAAGCGCGCCGCCGCTCAGATGCTGGCCATCTGCGCAGGCCGGGCCGCCGACGACGGCACCGCGCTCGACAGCCGGCACGACGTCGACGTGCGCTGCGTGGTGAACGTGCAGGGGGCGCGGGTGCCGGGCGCGCTCAAGGACGTCTCGAACACCGGCGCCTTCATCGGCACCCGCGGCCACTCGGTGCCCCAAAACGACACCGAGCTCACCATTCAGCTCGAGCCGCTCTTCGGCCGCTGGGGCGGGCGCACCCTCAAGGCGCGGGTGGTGTGGGTCGGCCAGAAGAAGGGCGTGGCGGGGTTTGGCGTGCGCTTCCTCGAGGCGAGCGCGCTGGTGCGCGACAGCGTGAGGAGATACTTCCGCGCGCCCGTCAGCCGCGCCCCAGCGCTCTAAAGCACCGTCAGGTGGAAGCGAGCATCATCCGCAGCAGCACCAGCGCGGCGACGAAGGCCACCACCGAGAGGATCGCGATGAGCGCGGTGCGCTTGCGCCGCTCGATCTCCGCGTCCTGCGAGGGGCGAAACGAGATGGGCACCGCGGCCAAGCGCAACACGTCCACCCGGCCGTCCTCCGCGACGGGATCCTCGGGCACCGCCGATTGCCGCATGCGGTAGAGCCGGCCCACCGCGGCGAGCGCGTCGGCCTGCTGCGCCTTGCGCCTGAGCTGCTGGTGCAGGGGCTCGTTGCCCCAGTCGCGCAGCAGCCCGGTCCATTCTTCCCGCAGCCACTTCGGCGGCAGCAGCTCCGTCTCGTCGAAGCCCTGGAAGCGGATGCCGCAGTGAGGGCACGACTCGCTGACCGCGCGGGGCGCGATGCACTTGGGGCACACGCCCTCGGGCACCGCGAAGGGATCTTCCTCGGCGGCCCGGGCGGCCTTCTGCACCGCTTCGTGGCCCGCGGTGCGCAGGACCACCACGTTGCTGCCGCCCTCGGTCGAGGCCAGAGAGACCCGCGGCGGCAGCGAAGGAGCGCGCGCCGTCGACCCGCCGGACTGGCCCCCCTGCGCCTGCTGCTGCTCCTGGGGGGCGGCCGCGGGCACGTTCTCCACCCGGCTCTCGGCGCCGCACTTCGCGCAGGCGACGATCAAGAGGGCGCCCTCGAAGCGGAACTGCTCCAGGGTGATCAGCCGCTCGCAGTGGGGACAGAGGACCTTCACTTCGCTCTTCTTACAGGACCCGGGAGGGTTGAGCGAAATCGTCCGCTCGTTCAGCCCGCGTGGCTGCACGAGCACACCCTGCAGATGAAGACCCCTTGCGCTGGCCCGCCCGGGGGTGTGAAGACTCCGCTTCTGCCGGGTGGCCGCGCCCGGTTTCGAAAGTCTTTGGAGCCCCCCATGAATCGCCTCCTCCCCGCCCTGATCAGCTTCTCTTTCGTGGCCTGCTTCAGCGCCGTCCCCGAAGCGCAGTGCCTGCGCAACGCCGACTGTGATGCGGGCACCTGCGTCGAGTCGAGGTGTGTCAGCGGCAGCACGGGTGGCGGCCCGGCCTCGGGTGGCGGCACCGGTACCGGCGGTGGCGTCTCGGGCGGCGGCACCGGTA
>VFKJ01001256.1 GCA_009885595.1 Myxococcales bacterium
CCTGGCGATGGTGGGCGGCAGATGCACCTGCAGCGCCACCTCGTGCGCCTCGGGTTGCTGCCAGACCAGCTCCCTGGCGAACGGGGAGTGCGTTCAGTTCTCGAGCCAGAGCAGCAGCCGCTGCGGGACCCGCGGCGCCACCTGCGGCTCATGTTCGTACCCCTCGACCTGCGGGAGCACGGGCTGCACTTCGTGTGACAGCTACGGCGACAGCTGCACCTCGGGCAGCTGCTGCTCGTCCTACTACTGCCAGTACAACTCGAGCTCCGGGGGCTACCGATGTGGGTACTGACGCTGTGCGCGCTGCTGGGAGCTGCCCCTGACTGGTCCAACACCTTCGAGGCGTCCGCCACCGCGAGCTACCTCGATCGGCCCAACGCCTCGGTGATCGTGGTGAGCGCGGGCCCACGATCCGAGAGCCAGGCGGCGGCCGAGCGCGCGCTGGTGTCCGCGCTGCGCGCCAGCGGGCAGACGCGCCTGGTGATGGCCAGTGAGAGCCTGGCGGTGCTGCCCGACGACGCTGATGACGCGCTGGTGAAGAAGGCCGCGCCCCTGCCGGTGGACGTGATCGTGGTGCTGCGGCTGTTCCCCGGAGCAACGGAGACCGCGGTGGCGACCTTCTACGACAAGGCCGGGGTGGCGCTCACCGCGATGTCCGGGCTGCGAGGCCAGGTGCTCGCCCGCAACGAAGGCTCGTCGCGGCAGATCGCCGGTCGCACCGCGGTGGCCGAGACCATCAAGGCCGCCGACCGCCAGGGCACCCAGGCGAAGGTCGACCGCGCGATGAACGACAGCGGGAAGATCGAGTTCTCCGCCGGCGCGCTGGTGAACGTGCGCAACGGCCAGGTGATGTCGACCTGGATCGTGCCCTGGTACCAGAACAAGCGACTCGACGGCGCGCGCTTCTATGACGTGGTGGGCCGGGCGGACCTGGCGAAGTCGTACCGGGGCCGGGTAGGACTGAAGGTGGGGCTGATGGTGGGCGGGGGCGTGGTCGCCGCCGCAGGCGGGCTGATGGCGCTGCTCACCCTGAGCCCCCAGTGCGCCGTCTACAACGCGGCCAGCTACAGCTGCCTCCAGTATCGGTCGCCGAGCCTGGTGGTGCCCGGGTTGATCGGCATGGCGATCGGCCTGGCGGGGCTGCTCACCGGGGCGATCATTCCGGCCGATCCGCTCGGCCCCCAGGCGCGCTTCGAGCTCGCCGAGGAGTTCAACCGCAAGGTCGACGCCAGGAAGAGCACGGTCTCCTCGCGGAAGACCGAGTCACCCCAGGTCGTGTTCGGCTTCGCCCCCATGCCCGGCGGCGCCGCCGCTTCCCTCGCCGTCACCTTCTGAAAGCTCACCATGTGGCTCGCGCTCTCGATGTCCTGCCTGCTCGCCGCTGATCCGCTCGAGGCGGTGGAGCAACACCAGCAGCAGCTGTTCGAGAAGCTGGCACCGTCCGTGGTGTTCATCACCACCGAGGGCTCGCTGGGCTCGGGCGTGCTGGTGGCCCCGGGGCTCATTCTCACCAACGCGCACGTGGTGAAGAAGTCGTCGACCGTCGAGGTGGTGCTGCACGACGGGCGCAAGGCGCGCGGCACGGTGATGGAGCGCGCCAGCGAGGACGTCGATCTCGCGCTGGTGCGCATTCCACTCGATGACGCGCCGGTGGCGAAGGTGGCCTTCGAGTCATCGCTGCGGGTGGGCAGCTGGGTGGGCGCGATCGGCCACGGCGAAGGCAGCGTGTGGAGCTTCAACGTCGGGATGGTCTCGAACCTCTACAGCGGCAAGGCGCAGCGCGAGGTGTTCCAGACGCAGATTCCGCTCAATCCGGGCAACTCCGGCGGGCCGATCTTCGATCGCAAGGGCGTGGTGGTGGGCATCGTCACCGCGGGCGTCACCGGCGCCAACAGCCTCAACTTCGGCATCGACACCAGCGTCGCGTTCCGCCACCTCACGGGGCTGCGGG
Organism: Myxococcales bacterium; assembly: GCA_009885595.1. Lineage (GTDB taxonomy): Bacteria > Myxococcota > Myxococcia > Myxococcales > Myxococcaceae > Archangium_A. The sequence goes on from VFKJ01001256.1 coordinate 1,952, forward strand.
CGATGACGTCGTCGGTCACGCTGCGGGCGCCCGACGGCGTGCCGATCTTCTTCGACAACAAGAACGTGGGCGTGGGGCCGGTGGTGGTGGTGCCGCGGCTGGACAAGCCCACCGAGGCGTTCGCGGTGATCAAGGGCGCGATGGTGAGGGTGGCGGTGTCGCCCAATGATCGCGAGGTGCGGCTGGGGCTGGCGGTGGCTCCGGCTCCGGCTCCGGCGACTTCGCCCCGCAAGCCGCTCACGGCCAACTAGCCCTCTCCCCCGCAGTTGGCTTCGTCAGTTCAACGGTTGATGA
>VFKJ01000761.1 GCA_009885595.1 Myxococcales bacterium
CCAAGGCCAAGCCCGCCGAGGAGAGCGGCGACGTGAAGAAGGCCAAGGACCTCTTTCAGTGGGGCCAGAAGCTCTACAAGCAGGCGCGCTACGCCGAGGCGATCGGCAAGTTCGAAGAGGCCTACGCGGTGCGCCCGCACCCGGTCATCTACTTCAACATCGGCAAGTGCTGGGAGCAGCTGGGTGAGACGGCCAAGGCGCTGCGCGCCTACCGCGACTACCTGCGCCTGGCCCCCGACGCGAAGGACAAGGAGACCGTGTCCGACGCCGTCGCCAACCTCGAGCGCCGCCTGAGGGAGAAGGGCCTGCAGCAGCTGATGGTGTTCGCCGACCCCCCGAACGCGCGCATCAGCGTCGACGGCAAGGAGCTGGGCACCTCGCCCGTCTCCATCGAGCTCATCGCCGGCAACCACCAGCTGTCGGTGACGGCCGACGGCTACGAGAAGGTCGATCGCTCGTTCGTGATGCAGACCACCCGCGCCACCGAGATGACCATCTCGCTGCGCCCCCTCAAGGACTCAGGCACCCCCCCGCTGGCCAGTGACACCCCGAAGGCCGACCCGAAGGACAAGGCGACCGATCCGGGCCCGCCGCCGCCGTCGCCGCCGCCGGTGGTGGTGACGCCGGTGGAGGCGAAGAAGGGCCGCCTGTGGACGTACGTCGCCGGCGGGGTGGCGGTCGCCAGCCTGGGCACTGCCATCGGGCTGGGGGTGGGCGCGCAGGGCGAGATGGACAAGTTCAATAAGGTCCAGGTTCCGCACGACCCGGCGAGGGTGCAGGCGGAGTTCGACGCGGCCAAGGGTAGGGCCGACAGCCTTTCCGTGGGCGCCAACGTAGCCTACATCGCGGCCGGTGCCGCCGCCGTGACCGCGGTGATCCTCTTCTTCGTCGAGAAATGAAGGCGCCCATGAAGAACTCAGTCTGGCTGGTTGCGTGCCTCGCGATGGTCGGCTGCTTCCCCGTCACCACGGGTGCGCCCTGTGCCACCGATGGCAATTGCCCGGGCGGGCAGGTGTGCGTCAAGGGGCTCTGTGCCGCCGACACCGGCGCGGGGGGCGGCGTGGGTGGCGGCACCGCGACGGGCGGTTCAGGCGGCGGGGACACGACGGGCG
>VFKJ01000371.1 GCA_009885595.1 Myxococcales bacterium
CGACTGCCTCGATGACGGCAGGGTGTGCATGGGCGCAGTCGAATGCGCAGGCGAGCAGTGCCTCGACGACGCGCGCGGGTTCAAGTTCTGTTCACGAACCTGCGCGGCCACCGCGGACTGTCAGAACGACATGACCTGCCAGGCGAGCCTGTGCCGCGCGCCTCTCGTGGACAAAGAGGTCAAGGGTGGTTGCTCGAGCGCGCCGGTGCTGAGCTTCGCGGTGCTGCTGTCGATCGTTTTCCGGCGGCGGCGGCGCCTTCTCACGGGGGAAAGCACCAGTCGATCAGCACCGCCTGGGGCAGCAGCGACAGGGCGATGCGCGCGGTCATTCCCAACGCGATGACCTCTCCCTCGCGGGCCTGCCCGTAGAGCGACGTGCCGTCGGGCAGGGTGAAAGCGAAACAGTCCTTCAGGGGCGCGGTACCGCTCTTCCACGCCACCGGCCGCTCGGTGCCGAAGAGCTCGCGCAACTTCTCCCTTCGAAGCCCACGCCCGGCGAACGGCGACGGGAATTGCTTGCGCAGGTGGAGCTTCTTGAACCCTGCGCCCTCGCGCTGATGGGTGAGCACCTCACGGATCGACGCGAGCTCCCCGCGCACGTCGATGCCCTCTGGCCTCAGCTCGAGCTGCAGCCAGTCGTCTTCGTGCAGCCGCAGGGCGTCGGTCAACGAGCCGCCTGCCACCACCTCTTCGGGAATGACGTCGGCCACGGTCGGCAGCGAGAACAGGATGGCGTGGGCATTGACCAGCTCCGCCTTGCGCAGGAACAGCCGGCAGGTCGACTTCGCGAGGTCGTCGACGCGATCCACCACCAGCCAGGTGTCTTTGCCCAGGGTCATGCTGGCCTGCACCTCAGGCAGCCCGCGCAAGGGCAGCTTGAGCTTGAGGAACTCGGTTCCCTGTTCGGCGTCGACGAAGGTGACATCGATGATGGTCACACCACTCATCCGGACTGAATAACCCGCCCGCCTGCGGTCCGGTCAATATCATGTTAATGATATTGGATGCCCGCCATCCGCCCCATCTCCGACCTGCGGAACAAGACGCAGGAGATCTCCGACCTCGTGCACGAGAGCGATCAGCCGGTCTTCATCACGAAGAACGGCGTGGGCGACATGGTCGTCCTCAGCCTCGCCGCCTGGGAGCGCGAGCAGGCGCGCTGGGAGCTCTACCGCCAGCTCGAGGAGTCGGAGGCTGACTGGAAGCGCGGTGCCCGGGGCATCACGCTCACGGCCATGAAGAAGCGGCTGAAGCGGTGAAGCTCAGGCTGCTGCCGCGTGCGCAGCTGGACCTGCTCGAGATTGAGGCGTGGCTGCAGCGCGAGCGCCCCCAATCGTGGGAGCGTCAGCTCGACACCATCATCGTGGGGTTGGACCAACTGGAGCGGCACCCTCTGAGCGCGCCGCTGTGCCGAGACGAGCGCCTCGCCCTGCGCGGTTTCCGCACCCTCACGCTGGGCCGCTACCTCGCCTTCTACAAAGTGCAGCGCGCGACCGTTTACGTCTACCGGCTGCTGCACCAGAAGCAGAGCTGGAAGAAGCTGATCTAGAGGGGCGCGTTCAGCAGGAGAGCCAGTTACAAAGGCCAGCCATGATTCGCGTCACCGCCCTCCAGAAGCACTACCGGGTTCACAAGCGGCCCCCCGGGCTCCGGGCCGCGGTCAAGGCGCTCTTCAAGCGCCAGTACGAGGTGGTGAAGGCGGTCGACGGCATCGACTTCTTCATCGGCCCCGGCGAGCGGGTCGGCTTCCTCGGCCCCAACGGCGCCGGCAAGACCACCACCCTCAAGATGGCCTCGGGCCTGCTGTACCCGACCTCGGGCGAGGTCACCGTCGACGGCCACACCCCGCAGAAGCGCGAGAACGACTTCCTCAAGAAGATCATGTTGGTGATGGGCCAGAAGCAGCAGCTGATGTGGGACCTGCCACCCGCCGACACCTACGAGCTCAACCGCGCCATCTACGACGTGCCGCGCGAGGACTTCACCAAGCGGATGAAGGAGCTGACGGAGCTCCTCGAGCTGGGCGATCTCGTCAACAAACCGACCCGCCAGCTCTCCCTGGGCGAGCGGATGAAGTGCGAGCTGGCCGGCGCGCTGGTGCACGGACCCAAGGTGCTCTTCCTCGACGAGCCCACCATCGGCCTCGACGTCTCGATGCAGGTCTCGATGCGCAACTTCATCCGCAGCTACAACGAGCAGCACGGCGCC
>VFKJ01000659.1 GCA_009885595.1 Myxococcales bacterium
GGACCGCGCTGGTCCACATTCGAGGGCATCATGCTGAAGCTCCCCATCTACATGGACTACCACGCGACGACTCCGATGGACCCCAGGGTCCTCGAGGCGATGCGTCCTTACTTCGTGGAGGACTTCGGGAACGCCGCCTCGCGCAACCACGCCTTCGGGTGGAAGGCGGAAGCCGCGGTGGAGAAGGCGCGCAAGCAGATCGCCTCGCTCATCGGCGCCTCGGACAAGGAGATCGTCTTCACGTCCGGCGCGACCGAGTCGAACAACCTCGCGATCAAGGGCGTGGTCGAGTTCTACAAGGACAAGGGCGATCACCTCATCACCCTCTCGACCGAGCACAAGGCGGTGCTCGACACCTGCAAGCGCCTCGAGCGGGTGCGCGCCGAGCGCATCGACGAGCTCAAGCTTCAGCGGCTGATGGAGCTCACCGGCAAGGACGTCGACCCCGAAGAGCTCGCCTCCCTCGAGATCAAGCACGACCTCGAGAACGACGCGCTGCTCGCGCGGTGGATCGAGAAGGTCCGCGTGGGCGCCCGGGTGACCTACCTGACGCCTCAGAAGGACGGCGTCATCGACCTCGAGCAGCTGCGCGCGGCGATCACCGACAAGACCATCCTGGTGTCGGTGATGCTGGCGAACAACGAGATCGGCGTCATTCAGCCGGTCAACGAGATCGGCGCCATCTGCCGCGAGAAGGGCGTGCTCTTTCACACCGACGCCGTGCAGGGCGTGGGCAAGATCCCCTTCGCCGTCGACGCAGCCAAGGCCGACCTGGTCTCCATCACCGCGCACAAGATGTACGGCCCCAAGGGCGTGGGCGCGCTCTACGTGCGCCGCAAGCCGCGCGTCCGCGTGCGCGAGCAGATGGACGGCGGCGGGCATGAGCGCGGCATGCGCTCGGGCACCCTGAACGTCGCCGGCATCGTGGGCTTCGGCGCCGCCGCGGAGCTGGCGAAGAACGAGATGGAAGCCGAAGCGGCGCGCGTGTCGGCCCTGCGCGATCGCCTGTGGAAGGGCGTGGCGGCGAAGCTCGATTACCTCACCGTCAACGGCTCGCAGACCGCCCGGCTGCCGGGCAACTTGAACGTGTCCTTCTCCTTCGCCGAGGGCGAGGGGCTGATGATGGCCATCAAGGACGTCGCGGTGTCGTCGGGCTCGGCCTGCACCTCCGCCTCGCTCGAGCCGTCGTACGTGCTGCGCGCGCTGGGCGTGGAAGAGGAACTGGCGCACAGCTCGATCCGCTTCGGGCTGGGCCGCTTCACCACCCAAGAAGAGGTCGACTACGTGATCGACCTCGTCGTTCGCGCGGTCACCAAGCTGCGCGACATGAGCCCGCTCTACGAGATGGCCAAAGAAGGCATCGATCTCAAGAAGATCGAATGGAAAGCACACTGAGTCTTCAGCAAAGGAATCCCCCATGGCCTACAGCGAAAAAGTCATCGAACACTTCGAGAACCCCGGCAACGTCGGCACCCTCGACAAGAATGATCCCAACGTCGGCACCGGCCTGGTCGGCGCGCCCGCCTGCGGCGACGTGATGCGCCTGCAGCTGAAGATCAGCGACGAGGGCGTGATCCAGGACGCCAAGTTCAAGACCTTCGGGTGCGGCTCGGCCATCGCCAGCAGCTCGCTCGTCACCGAGTGGGTCAAGGGCAAGTCGATGGAAGACGCGATGAAGATCACCAACAAGGAGATCGCCCAGGAGCTCTCGCTCCCGCCGGTGAAGATCCACTGCTCGGTGCTCGCCGAGGACGCCATCAAGGCGGCCATCGAGGACTTCAGGGCCAAGCGCGCGGCTCGACGGGCACCTGAGGCAGCCGCGACCGAAGCGGCCAAGGAGGCCTGACCATGAACGCCGTCGAGAGCCAGCCTGTCGCTGCCGTCGCGCCGGTCCCCGGGGGAAAGCCCATGGGCAAGGGCATCGGCCTGACCGACAGCGCGGTGACGCGCCTGCAGCGCCTGCTCGCCGAGCGGAAGACGCCCGAGGCGGGCCTGCGCATCGCGGTGAAGGGCGGCGGCTGCAGCGGGCTGGCGTACCACATGGAATGGGCCGAGAAGGCCCGCGAGCGCGACAAGACCTTCGAGCGCGAGGGCGTGCGCGTCTTCATCGATCCGAAGAGCTACCTGTACCTGATGGGGACCGAGCTGGTGTTCGAAGAAGGCCTGCTCGCCTCGGGCTTCAAGCTGCAGAACCCGAACGTCAAGGGTTCCTGTGGCTGCGGCGATTCGTTCACGGTCTGAAGTCGTGACTCACTTCGACCTCTTCAGCCTCGCGCCTTCGGTCGACCTCGACGTCGCCGCGCTCGAGGCCCAGCACCGCAAGCTGGCGATGGAATCACACCCCGACCGGGTCGCCGATCCCCACGCGCGCCGGCTCGCCGCGGAGAGGTCGGCCGCCCTCAATGACGCCATCAAGGTGCTCAAAGATCCCGTGCGCCGGGCGTTCTACGTGCTGGAGCTCAAGGGCGTGAAGCTCGACTCCGACCAGGCGGCGGCGAAGGTGAAGATGCCCATGGATTTCCTCGAGGAGATCATGGAGCAGCGCGAGCAACTGGAGGCGGTGAAGGCCCGCCGCAACCTCGAAGAAGCCCACGCGATGGCGGCGAAGATGCACGCCCTCCGCGACGAGACGCTGGCGCGGGCTCGAGACGCGCTCCGCAAAGATGACGTACCCACCGCGACCACCGCGTTGGGACGGGTTCGCTACTACACGCGCTTCCTCGAAGAGGTCGACGCGTTCGAAGAGGAGTTGGCGTCGTGAAGGGCTACCTGCAGATCCACGATCCGCTCAAGCCGAAGGGCAGCGTCGTGGGCATCGACCTGGGCACGACGAACTCGCTGGTGGCCGCGGTGATCGATGGCAAGGCGAGGTGCCTGCCAGCCGACGAGGGCGGCGACCTGCTGCTGCCTTCCGTCGTGCACTACGCGGACAACGGCAGCGTGGTGGTGGGCAAGTACGCCGCCAAGCTGCTGCCCCACTTCCCCACCGACACCATCAAGTCGGTGAAGCGCTTCATGGGGAAGTCGCTGGGCGATCTCGAGACCAAGAAGCTCGGCGCCTACCACTTCGCCTCCGGCAAGGGCGTGGTGCGCTTCCAGGTGAAGGGCGGCCAGCCGGTGACGCCCATCGAGGTGTCAGGCGAGATCCTCCGCCAGCTCAAGCGCAAGGCGGAGTCGTACTTCGCAGGCAAGGTCGAGCAGGCGGTGATCACCGTGCCGGCGTACTTCGACGACGCCCAGCGGCAGGCGACGCGCGACGCGGGGCGGCTGGCGGGCCTCGAGGTGCTGCGGCTGCTCAACGAGCCCACCGCGGCGGCGCTCGCGTACGGCCTCGACAAGAAGAAGGACGAGACGATCGCCGTCTACGACTTCGGCGGCGGAACATTCGACATCTCGA
>VFKJ01000143.1 GCA_009885595.1 Myxococcales bacterium
CCCCGCCCGGGTGGCCGTGCAGGTGAAGGGCACCCTCGACGGGATTCCTTCGGTGCCGATCGTCACCCGCTACGAGCTGACGCCGTGCGATCGCGGCGTGCGCGCGCGCACGGAGATCCTCAACGGCTCCACGAACACCCAGACCTGGGGCCTGGTCGACGGCTTCTACTGGTCGGGGCGCGAGTCGTTGCCCTTCGCGCCGGTGGTGGGCGAGGGCTTCGTGCACCCTTCCTTCGGGCTCACCACCATCAACGGCGCGTACCGGCTCTTCCCCTATGTCGCGGCCGCCGGTCACTCTAGCGACGATCAGATCTCCTCGATCTCGCTGGCGAGCTGCACCGAGAAGGCGGTCGAGGGCTTCAACAGCGATCAGATCTCCGCCGCCGGGTTGCCGCGCCAGGTGGTGCCCCCGCGCGGCTCGCTCATCTTCGAGCGCTACCTCGCGGTGGCGGACTCGAAGGGCGTGCAAGGCGCGATCGATCTCGCGCTCGAGGTCCGCAAGCAGGTGCTGGGCGAGCAGTACGTCACCCTCACCGGCAAGGTGGAGCGCATGGGCACGGCCACCTTCGACGCCGAGCGCGAGGCGAGCGTGCTGATCTCCGAGGGCACGCTCACCACTGACCTCTCCGCGCGCATTCCGTGGACGCAGGTGGTGCCGAAGGCCGATGGCACCTTCTCGGCGCGCGTTCCCACGGGCAAGAGCCTGGTGGTCGAGGCGCACGCGTTCGGCCGCAAGCAGGTCGAGCGTGAGTACGCGGCGATCAGCGCCGACACCGAGCTCGGGAGCTTCGTGTTGCCCGCGACCGGCAGCCTGTCCTTCAGGGTCGAGGACAGCACCCGCGCGCTCATCGACGCGGAGATCTTCCTCATCCCCGTCGACGAGGCTGAGACGGCGAAGGTGGTCGGCACCCTGCACGGCCGCTTCGCCACCTGCGCGCCCTGGCTCGGTTCTCCCGCGGGCGCCTCGCCGGCCTGCAACCGCGTGCTGGTGCACGACGGGCTCGCCACCGCTGACGTGCCGGTCGGAAAGTTCGACCTCTACGCGTTCCACGGCCCGTACTGGTCGCTGGCCCGGCAGACGGTCGAGGTGACGGGCGGACCGCAGACGGTGACCTTCTCGCTGCGCAGCCTGCTGCTCAAGCCGGCGAACACGCTCGCCGCCGATCTCCACGTGCACGGCGCGGCGAGCTTCGACAGCTCGATTCCCGACACCGATCGCGTGCTCTCGTTCTCTGCGTCGGATCTCGACGTGGTGATCTCCACCGATCACGACGTGGTGCAGGACTACTCGCGCATCGTGCGGGACCTCGGCCTGCAGGACCGGTTGACCGCCGTGGTGGGCCTCGAGACGACCGGCCACATCCCCTTCATGATCGTGCCCGGCTACGGCTTCCCCCTGGTGATCGGCCACTACAACATGTGGCCCATCAAGTTCGACCCGTCGCTGCCGCGAAACGGCGGCCCCTTCGACGAGCGCGTCGAGCCCGGTCAGCTCTTCGAGCGCACCAGGAACCTGTTCAGCAACGCCGAGTCGATGATCGAGCTCAACCACCCCTGGGCCGACCCCGAGTTCGGCCGCGATCTCGGCTTCCCCCGCGCGATCATGCTGGACCTCAACAAGGATCTCCCCGCGACCGACGACGGCACCCGCCAGGGCTTCCTGCGGCACACCCCGAAGGACGCCACCTTCAGCAACGACGCGCACCACGCCCAGGAGGTGATGAACGGCACCGACAACGGCCTGCTGCTGCAGTACCGCGCGTTCTGGCACTACACCCTGAGCCAGGGCCTGCTGAAGACCGGCACCGCGAACTCCGATTCGCACTCGCTGACCGACAACACCGTGGGCATGCCGCAGAACCTGGTGAGCACCACCACCGTGGCCGGGCCGACCTTCGACGTGGCGGCCTTCAACCGCGCGCTCAAGGAAGGCCGATCCCAGGGCACCAACGGCCCGGTGATCGAAGCGACGATCGAAGACACCGCCAACGTCGCGCGCTCGTACTCCCTGACCACGTTCGCCCCGCGCGCGGGCGCGACGGTGAAGGTGAGGATCTCCTCGGCGCCCTGGGTGCCGGTGGAAGAGATTCGCTTCGTGGTGAACGGCGCGGTGAGGAAGGTGATCACCGGGCTGCCGCTGCCTGCCGATCCCTTCGCGGAGACGGGCAGCCTGGTGCGCTACGACGGCGAAGTGCCGTTGAGCGAGCTGACGGCCGGCCTGTCCGGCGACGCCTGGCTCGTGATCGAAGCAGGTCGGCCGCTGATGCTGGCGGGCGATCTGGGCGGCGGGCTCGAGGGCGCGAAGGACGGCATGCCCGACACCACCGACAACGACGGCAACGGGGTGATCGACGCGGCCGACGTGAAGGCCGGCTCGAAGATCGGCCCCCTGGCGGATCCCGCGAAGCCCAAACGCGGAGAGCCTGGCTACGACTACGGCGCCGTCACCAACGGCTATCCGTTCGGCTTCACCAACCCCTTCATCCTCGACTTGAACGGTGACGGCGCCTTCACGGCGCCCGGCGTGAAGGGAGGCCAGCAGTGAACGCCCTCGTGCTGCTGACCCTGATCTCTCTGGCCTCGAATGGCGAAACGCTGCCGGCGGCCCAACCGACGGCCCCCGCCGAGCCAGCGCAGGCTTGTGCCCGCTGGCCCGCGAAGGGACTGGGAGAAGGCCCCGCTTCCCTGGGCTACGCCGAGGCCGACATGTCGACCGGGCGGCGCGTGTGCCCGCGCACCGAGGTGGGCCTCGGCGCCCGCTTCGGGGCGATCATCGACACGCCCGACTTCTACGGCGCGGTGAGCGTCAACGGGCTGGTGTACGGCTCGTACGCGCTGCGCCCCACCACCGAGCTGTTCGCCACCCTGGAGGCGGTGAACTTCAACTACGCGGTGAACGCGGTGCTCACCTCGACCCAGCTGACCCTGGGCCACATGACGGTGGGCGCGACCCAGGTGCTGGCGCAGGGCGAGAGGTTCGCCACCGGCGTGAGCGCGCGCCTGCTGCTGCCCACCTCGTTCGAGATCCCCGGGGCCCGACTGATGGGCTTCGAGCTGGGCGCCACCGGCTCCTGGCGCCCGCTGGAGTTCCTCGAGGTGCACGGTTACCTGGGCGGCGATCTCTCGGGCGCGATCGGCCGGGCGGCCGGGCTGCCGCGCGGTGGTGCCACGCTGATCGCCGGAGTGCAGTGGTCTGCGTTCAAGTGGGGCGCGCTGGTGCTCGATGTCTCGGGCCGGCTGGGGCCGCTGAGCTACCTCGCGCCAACCCTGGCGTTCCGCTTCGCCATCGGCAAGGTGGGCATCGAGCTGGCGGCCACCCGCCCGCTGGTGGGCACCGATCGCCACACGGTGATCGGCGGCCTGCGGGTCAACTACCGCTTCGACTGACTCAAGATCTGGCTCCCGCTCCCCCGCGGGGGAGCGGGTCGGGGAGAGGGGAAGTGCCCTCGAGCTTCGGCGCCGGCCTGCGAATCACCAGGACGGTCGCGGCGATGATGAGCGCCACGGCCACGAAGATCTCCGGCCCCGCGTGCTCGCCCCCCAGGCCCACCCCCATCGCCACCGCGATCGCCGGATTCACGTACGCGTAGCTCGTCGCCACGCTCGGCCGCGCGTTCGCGAGCAGGTAGGTGTACGCGCTGTACGCGACCAGCGACCCGAACACCGCGAGGTAGGCCCAGGCGAACACCGACGCCGCAGGGGGCGCCACCGGAACCTCCTCCCGCGCGATCAGGCTCACCACCGACATCACCAACCCGCCGGTGAGCATCTGCGTGGCGGCCGACATCAGCCCCTTCGCCAGTGGCAACCGGCGCGCGAGCAGCGAGCCCAGGGCCCAGCTGATCGGCGCGAGGAAGAGAATGATCGCGGAGAACGGCTCGGCCCTGAGCTCCCCACCCATGCCCAGCACCGCCACGCCGCCGAACCCCAGCACCAGCGCCAGCCACTCGCGCACGCTCGTCTTCTCTCCGAAGAAGCGCCCCATCGCGGCGACCCACAGCGGCATGGTGCCGCACACCACCGCGGCCACGCCCGAGGAGATGTGCTTCTCCGCCATCGCGACCGTGCCGTTGCCGAGCACGAACATCAGCGCGCCCACCGGCGTGGCGTACAGCCACTCGCGCCGGGTGGGCCACGGCGAGCCCCGCGCGCGCAGGAAGAGCAGCAGCACCACCCCGGTGAGGATGAAGCGCGTGCTCGCCATCATGAAGGGCGGCAGCCCTTCGACCGCGATCCGCATGGCCAGATAGGTGGAGCCCCAGATCAGATACACGGCGATCAGGGCGGGGACGACGAAGCGGGGCGCGGGAGCGGCGGTACTCATGAAGGCACGTGCTGTGTAACCCGCGACCGGCACAGATGCAGGCGAAGGACCCCGGCACCGCAGGAAGTGTGCGCACCAAGCCGACCCCCGGTGTCACCCCTTCATGCGGCACAGCCTCCCACTTTCCCTGAGTCTCACCCTGTTGGTGGCCGCCCTCTCGGGCTGCGGGGGCACCCAGGCGGCGCCCACCTGCGCGGACGGCGAGAAAAACGGCACCGAGACCGACGTCGACTGTGGTGGCCCCAGCTGCGCCAGCTGCCTCGATGGCAGCCAGTGCCTGCAGCAGCAGGACTGCCTCAGCACCCGCTGCAACCAGGGCCGCTGCTACTCGGCGCTGGGCACGGGCGGAGGCAGCGGCGGTGGCGGTGGCGGTGGCAGCGCGACGGGCGGTGGTGGCAGCGCGACGGGCG
>VFKJ01001072.1 GCA_009885595.1 Myxococcales bacterium
CGCCGCCGCTGTTGTCTTCCGCCAGCTGCAGCGCCGCGACCGCGTCTTCCACCCAGTCGAGCGGGGCCCGGGAAGGCTCGCCCTGGCTGGCGCCCACGCCGCGGTAGTTGAAGCGCAGCGTCGGGTGACCCTCGTGGGAGATCGCATACGCGAGCTCGGCGCCCACCACGTGATCCATGCCGCTGCCTTCGACGGGGGGCGGTGGCAGCACCAACAGCCCGGGCCGCTTCTCGCCGCGATGGGACACCCCTTCCAGCACCAGCCCGTTGGCGAGCGGGATGAGCGTCGGTCGCTCGAGGTACTGGCCCTTCATCACCATGGCGTCGGCTCCAAAAAGAAAACGGGAGCCCGGTCTCCCGGACTCCCGTCAAACCGTCAACTCGACCCTGAGTGAACTTACGGGTTGTTGTTGTAGACGGTCATCTGCTGCGCGTCGATCTTGCGCGCGACGAAGTTCAGCGACGCGTTGCACGACGCGGCGTCCGCCGGAGCGAGATCCTGCGGGGTGCCTTCGTTGCCGGGGCAGCCGACGCGGTTCTTGATGCAGGCGTACTGCGCGTTGAGCGCGATCGAGCCCGTGGGCGAGAACGAGTAGTCGTTGAACTTCACCGAGATCTGCGTCTGGCGCGCCTCGGTCCACGAGTCGGAGATCGGCTTCTGCTCGTTGCGCAGCGCCGAGAACGACTTGTCCGTGCCCTCGATGAGGTCGACCACGCGAATGAGCGGCGCCTCGCCCAGCTCGTAGCTCTGCGTGCCCATGTCGAGGTACTCGACCTGATCGACGCCGTTCCAGATCACCCACTCGTCTTCCTGGCGGTAGTTCTGCTCGGTGCGGTTACCGCGGCCGGCCGGGAGGTTGTTGTTCCGGAAGCAGCTGGGCGAGGCGATGGTGCGAATCGGGGTGGCATCGATGGCGACGCGGTAGATACGCGGCTGGCCCTGGTTGCAGCCGACCAGGCTGAGCAAGGAGAGTGCACCGAGAGCAACGAACTTCATCGAACGCATTGGTTTTTCCCTTTGAGTGGTGAGACCGGCCAAGAAAATGAGGGTCGGGCGCCGTTTGGCTGACGACCGAGGTGAAGTCAACCGCTTCGGCCATAGGGACACGGCGTCTTGCCGCGGTGTGCAACGAATCTTCAGCGAGCGCGAAGCACGAAGAACTTGAGGTACTTGCCCTCGCGAAACTGCAGCCGCACGGGGTGATCCGGCGGCTGGTAGCGCTCCTCGACCAGACCCAAATCAACCCCCGCGTTGCTGGCGCCGTCCTTGATGGCGTCGAAGAACGCCTCGGGGCTGACCCGCGCCGAGCAGCTGGCGGTGCACAACAGGCCGCCGGGCTCGAGCAGGGCGAGCGCCTGCCGGTTGAGCGACGCGTAGCCGCCCAGCGCCGCGTCGACCGCCTTCTGGCTCTTCGCGAAGGCCGGGGGGTCGAGGACGATCAGGCCGAACTTGCGGCCCTCGCGCTTGAAGGACTCCAGCAGCTCGAACACGTCGGCCGCGAGGAAGTCGTGCTTGGCCGCCGGCAGCCCGTTGAGGGTGAAGTTCTCACGCGCGAGCGCGATGGCATCGGCGTCCTGGTCGACGGAGAACACGCTCCTGGCCCCGCCCAGCGCCGCGTTCACCGAGAAGCCGCCGGTGAACGAGAAGCAGTTGAGCACGTCGAGGTCCTTCGAGATGCGGCGCACCAGGTGCCGGTTCTCGCGCTGATCGAGGAAGAAGCCGGTCTTCTGACCCCGGTACACGTCGACCAGAAACTTCGCGCCGTGCTCGAGGATCTCCAGCGGCTGCGGCGCCGCCTCGCCCGCCAGCACCTTGCCGTTGCCCTTCTCGTCGTCCACGTCGGCGTCGTCGCGGCCCACCTCGTCGCGGCCCACCACGCCCTTCAAGGCCGGCACCATCTTCTCCAGCGCCTCGACGATCAGCGGCCGGTGCGGCGTCAGCCCCGCCGAGTAGAGCTTCATCACCGCGAAGCCCGCGTAGAGATCGACGATCACCCCGGGCAGCCCGTCGCCCTCGCCGTGGATGAGGCGGTAGGCGTTGGTGCCGGTGAAGTCGACCAGCTGGTGACGCGAGGCGAGCGCCTGCGCGATGCGCCGCTCGAAGAACGCCGCGTCGATGTCCTCGTGCGGGTCGGTCGTCAGCACGCGCACCGCGATGGCCGAGAGCGGATCCCAATACCCGCGGCCGGCGAAGCGCCCCTCGTCGGTGAGATCGACCACCGACCCGATGGGGATGCGGGGCGTCACCTCGATGGCCTTCTTGAACACCCACGGGTGCCCGGCGCGAATGTGCCGGCCCAGGCCCGGCTTGACGGGGACCTTCACCAGGTGACTCATGAAGCTCTCCTCCGCGCGCGCACGATGGCGTCCGCCACTTCTCCGAAGCCCTTGCCTTCCCGCCCTCGGGTGATGAAGCGGGGCTTTTCCTCGAGCTGCTCGAGCACGTCACGCACGTTGGCCACTCCGATGGACAGGGGGAAGGCGCCGAACATGGGCGCGTCGTTGAAGGAATCGCCCACGTAGACGAAGCGGCGTTCCCTGGCCTGCACCGGCTGCTTCCACTCGAGCTTCGCGAAGCGCTTGACCGCGGAGAGCTTGTCGAAGCGCCCCAGCCAGCAGTTGACGTGCACCGAGCTGCGCACGGCGGTGACGCCCCGCCGGCCCAGGAAGTCTTCCAGCGCGGTGGCGGCCTCGGGCCCCAGCGAAGCGTCTTCCGCGTAGTCGATGGCCAGATCGACCTCGGTGTAGCGGGAGTCGGTGGACAACCGGGCCCCCGGCACGTGGGCGAGCGCCGCCTGCACGTGGTCCTGCAGCGCGCGCCGATCGCGGGCCCGTCGCGCCTCGGGCTGCGCGTAGGCCTTCACCAGCTTCTCGCCGCGCCAGGCGAAGTGCAGGCCGCCGTTCTCCATGATCGCCCCGGCGACGGGCCACTGCCGCACCCACGCTTCACCCCACCCCGCCGGCCGGCCTGAGACCAACACCACCTTCACGTGATGGGCGTTGAGCCACTCGATCGCGCGCAGGGTCGCCGAGGTGAGGCGGCCGCGGGTGGTGAGGGTGCCGTCGACGTCGGTGAAGACCGCCTCGACGCGCGAGAGGTCTGCGTCCACCAGGGGGGCCAACGCGGGGTTCTTCGCGCTCAAAACTGGGAGAGCCCGGCGATGTGCACGAGGAACTGCTCCAGCTGCTCGGCCAACGCCTCGGGCCCGGGGAGGCCCTTGCGCTGGTTGCGCAGGAACGCGTCGAAGTCGCCAGACCGGCCGTAGAGCGACTGGCCGAAGTCGAGCGCTTCCTTGAAGGCCGCCAGGCGCTCGTCCTCCGAGTCGATGCTCATCGCCCGCTCGAGCACCACGCCCACCGAGGCCAGCACTTCCTGATCGTGCTGCACCAGGATCTCGCGCTGGCTGATGCCGTTGAAGTCGTCGACGAACTCGACGAAGGGCTCGAGCAGCTCGAGCAGCTCGAGCTTCGAAGGCGCGCCGACGGCGATCAGCTGGCGCAGCTTGAACCGGAACTCGAGGATGCCGCGCTTGTCCTGGGCGCGCAGGGCCCGCCAGGCGGCGGTGCGGCCGAAGGCGTTGAGCTCTTTTTCCATCTGCTGGGCCTGCGTCAGCATCTCGCTCGGCGCCGCCTCGCCCACCTTGTGAATGCGCACGCGCATCAGGCGCCGCAGATCGGCGGTCATCGCGCGCACCACCAGGGTGGAGCCCAGGGCCTGGTCGTAGCCGGGCTCGACCTCGCGGCGCTTGCATTCCCCAAACGCCCCGGCCGCGTCCCACACCATCTTCCCGATGCGGTCGCGGAACCTGAAACGGAAGATCTGCAGCTCGGTGATGAGGTTCCAGCGGTCGCCCACCACCGAGGGATCGCGCACCCGCATGCCGAAGTTCATCACCTCGGTCTTCAGTTCCTGCGCCGCGCCCTGGAACGAGGCGCTGACCTTCAGCATGCGCTCGTCCACCAGGAACGCACCCACCGGAAAGCTGGCGTCGATCTGGGAGCCGAGCGTGTTCACCTCGGCGATGGTGGCGCCGATGATGGGCGCGACCGTCTCCCACATCGAGAGATCGGCGGAGCTGTCGACGTCGGGTTCCTCGTATTGAATGAGATCGAGCTCACCCATCGCGGAGATGGCGCGGCCCGCCGCCAGGCTCACCATTCGCGTCCGCGCCCCGAAGTCGGGATCGGGTTCGGTGGCGATCAGCGCTTCGAGTTTCGGGGGCAGCGACTCCACGGGGGTCCTCAATACGATACCGGCGCGAAAAGATCTGCTAGCGAGAAGCGATGCTTCGTGTCCGCGTGTATGCAGACGGGCGACTGCTCGACGGCGACGAGGCGTTGCTCAGCACGCCCGGCCCCAAGTGGATCGACGTCTTGCAGCCCGAGGAGGCAGTGCTGAACGAGCTGGCCGAACGCTTTGGGCTGCACAAGCTGGCCATCGAAGACTGCCTGCACCTCGACCAGCGCCCCAAGCTCGAGGAATACGGCGACCACCAGTTCCTCGTGTTGCAGGGCTTCTCCACCCCCACCGAGAAGTGGGCCGATCTGGAGATGCACGAGGTGCACTTCTTCATCGGGGCAGACTGGCTGATTACCGTCCACGAGAAGGCGCACCTCGCCATCGAGCAGGCCCACAAGCGGCTGGAAGCCGACCCCGCCGGCACCATCGGGCGCGGCATCGACTTCGTGATGTACCTGGTGGCGGACGCCCTGGTGGATCGCAACTTTCCCCTGCTCGATTGCTTCAACGAGGCGCTGGAAGACCTCGAGGAGCGGATCTTCGCCGAGTACCCCGCACGCGAGATGTTGCAGGAGACCTTTCAGCTCAAGCGCGCGCTGGTGGAGGTGCGCCGGGTGCTCTCCCCCCAGCGGGACATCGTGGGGCTGCTGGCGCGCCGCGGCGTCCCCCAGGTGCAGGAGCGCACCGCGATCTACTTTCGCGACGTGTTCGATCACCTGGTGCGCATCTACGAGCAGATCGACGCCGCGCGCGACCTGGTGGGCGGGGTGGTCGAGGCCTACCTCTCCCAGGTCGCCAACCGCACCAACGACGTCACCAAGCAGCTGACGATCTTCGCGTCGATCTTCATGCCCTTGTCCTTCATCGTGGGGTTCTTCGGGCAGAACTTCGGGGAGACCCTGACCGGCCCCGCCTTCTTCGGGATCATGCTGACCCTGATCGTCGCGCTGCCGCTGACGATGATCCTCTGGTACCGCCACAAGGACTGGTTCTAAAAAAATGCCGACTCTCTCACTGCAGGGCAGGGACTACTTCTACGAAGACCGCGGCGAGGGCGTGCCGCTGCTGCTCTTCCACGGCTTCCCGTTCTCCGGTGAGAGCTACTGGCCGCAGCTCGACTCGCCGCCCAGGGGCGTGCGCCTGCTGGTGCCCGATCACCGCGGCTTCGGGAAGAGCGCTCCTGGGCCCGGCGCGCTCACGATGGACGCGATGGCCCAGGACGGGCTCGCCTTGCTCGACGCGTTGAAGCTTCAAAGCGCGTTGGTGGGCGGGGTGTCGATGGGCGGGTACGTGGCGATCGCGTTGACCCGGCTCGATCCGGGCCGCGTGCGCGGGCTGCTGCTGCTCGACACCCAGTCCACCCCCGACGACGAAGCCGGAAAGGCCAGGCGCGAGGCGACCGCGCTCGACGTGGAGAAGAACGGCGTCGGTGCGCTGGTCGAGGGGCTGCTCCCCAAGCTGATGGCGCCGGGCAGCTCGCCCCAGACGCGCGACCGGGTGGAGAAGATGATGCGCGCCCAGTCGCCCCAGGCGGTGGCGGCGGCCAGCCGCGGCATGGCTGCGCGCCTCGACGGGAAGGACATCTTGAGCCGCTTCTCCGGGCCCTGCGCCATCGTGGTGGGCGCGCAAGACGCGATCACCCCGGTGGAGAAGGCGAAGGCGATGCAGGCGCTGGTGAAGGACTCCACCCTCGACGTGATCGAGGACGCCGGGCACCTGAGCAACCTCGAGCGGCCCGATGAGCTCGCCCCCATCGTGGAGCGCCTGGCGGCTTCCCTGCCCTGAAGGTCAGGAGGCGGAGAGCTTCGGGAACTTCATCGGCGCGGTGTACGTGCCGTCGCCCGGGCGGGCCGGCACGAAGCCGCCGGTGAGCACCTTGCGGATCACGATCTCGCCGCTCTTGAGCTGAATGGCGTTGTACGTGAAGGGCCGCACGTTCTTGACCTCGAACTGGCGGAGGATGTCGATCTTCTTCGGGGCCTTGCCGGCGAACTCCAGCTTGCCTTCCTTGATCAGCGCCTCGGCGTGGCTGGCGATGGCCGCCTGCTGGGTCGCGGGCTTCGATCCAACGCGCATGTGAGGCTCCTGGGGAGGAAGAGTTACGGCTGGCAGGTGACGGTGTCGCCCGTCACGGTGCAGGTGCGGCAGGTGTTGGTCTTGACCAGCTTGCCGTCGCGGCACTCGAGCGTGCCCTGGCCGTCGGAGGTGCACAGGCCCTTGCCCTCGGCCGACGACGCGCAGGCGTCATTCTCGGCGTTGCCCGTCATGTCGCACTTCACGAGGTCGCCTTCGCGCTTGCAGCCGTTGGTGCCCTTGCAGGGCAGCGACGTCCAGGTGCCCAGGCGGCACTCGAGGGCGCTGGCGGCGGACTCGCAGAGGAAGCCGGTCGCGTTGCAGGTGTCGCCGGCGACGGGGCTCCCGCACGC
>VFKJ01000518.1 GCA_009885595.1 Myxococcales bacterium
CCGGTGGCGCGGCTGGCGGCGGCGCACGCGGCGTTGGCCAGCCCGCACGAGCCCGCGCGCAAGAGCCACGCGAGAGCCGAGCGCCCCCGAGCGGCTGCCACCGCGCGAACGGAACGCGAGCACTCCCGGGCGCACTGAGTCTCCCTCTCCCCCGCGGGGGAGAGGGTCGGGGAGAGGGCTGGGCGCTGACTACTTCGGATAGCTCGCAGCGACCTCCGCCTGCACGAGCGCCTCGAGCTCGGCGTAGCCGAACTGGACGAGGGGCTTGCCGTTGACGAAGAACCCGGGGGTCTTGGTCACGCCGAGCGCGCGGGCGTCGGCCAGATCCTGCTCGACGATCTTCGCCAGCTCCGGCGACTGCAGGTCCTTGTTCAGGCGCTCGATGTCCAGGCCGGCCTCGGCCAGGAAGCCCCAGAGCAGCTCGGGCCGCGGCTGGTGGTGGCTCGCCCAGGCCGGCTGGGCCTTGTACATCGCCTCGAGCGCCTGCCAGAACTTGCCCTGGAACGTGGTGGCATGGAGCAGTCGGACCACGCCGTCGGAGCCGTGGTGGAAGGGGGCGTAGCGCACCACCAGCTTGATCTGGTTCGGGTGCGCCGCCATCAGGTTCTTCACCATCGGGGAGAAGGAGGCGCAGGTCTCGCAGGCGGGATCGGTGAACTCGACCAGGTAGACCTTCGCGTCTGCAGCGCCCAGCACCTGCGAGTGCGGCCGCACGAAGGTGGTGAAGCTCTTCTGCGCCATGAAGGTGAGCTGCTCGGTGCGCTGCCGTTGATACAGCCACGCCCCGATCACGAAGCTCCCGATCAACACCACCACCGACATGGAAAAGACGAAGCGCTGCTTATTCACGGGAGGATCTCCGGTGGAGGACGAGGAGCAAGGCGACGATGGCCGAGAAGCCGACCAGGGAGAGCAGCGGGATCGACACGAAGCCGAACAGGTCCAGGTTCCGCTCTGAGCACGAGACGCCCTGGCTGCACGGCTGCAGCTTCTCCGGGATGAAGCCGAGGTAGACGAGGTTGTGGTACCCGGCGACCACCCAGCCGGCGAGCGCGAGCGGGAGGGCGTAACGGACCGCGCGGGCATCGAAGGGAAAGAGCCCCGCCGCCAGGATCAGCACCAGCGGGAAGAGGGCGATGCGCTGGTACCAGCACAGCACGCAGGGCGGCAGCTCCATCACCGAGCTGAAGAACAGGCTGCCCGCGGTCGCGCTGGCGGCGAGCAGCCAACAGGCAAAGAGGAGCGCCCAACTGGACGGCGCGCTTCCACCAGGCTGGGGCTTCGTCACCACCCCACCGGGATGTCGCGGGGCGGTCCTCCTGTCAAGGCGAAGCGGCGGACAAGTGAGTCTGGCCACGACGCCGCCTCAATGCAGCTTTCATGACCGCGAGCAGCAACAGCAGGGGCGCGGAGGCCCGGGTGTCAGGTCAATGACGCGCGGCCGATGTTCTGCTCTGTTGTCGGCTTCATTTTGGGGGGGAACACATGACTGCAAATCGAGTTGGGGTC
>VFKJ01000036.1 GCA_009885595.1 Myxococcales bacterium
GCTTCGAGCCCACCAGGTGCCCGTGGGTGTCGTTGATGCTCTTGAAGTAATCGAGATCGAGGAACGCCAGCGCGAAGGGCTTGTTGTCGTTCGCCGCCAGCGCCTTGAACTCCTTGTCCAGCACCAGCTGCAGGTAGCGGCTGTTGAACAGGTGGGTGAGATCGTCGAGGTAGACGAGATCCTCCACCGCGGCGAACTTGCCCAGGTTCTTGAGGGCGAGGCCTAAGTGCCGGGCGAGGAAGGGCGCGCCCGACACGCCCGCATCAGAGATGTCTTCGCGGAAGAACAGCAGCACCGCGCCATGCAGCGCGTCGCCCTCGTACACCGGCACCAGGAAGGCGGTGTCGAAGCCGAGCTCCTCGATCCTGATCTCCGCGCCGGTGCGCTCGATCTCCGTCACCGCCGCGCGCACGATCTCGAGCGTCTGCTTCTCCACCGGCTCGCGCGGCAGCAGCTCGAAGCCCTCGAAGCTGGCCAGCTCGAGCCTGCCATCGTTCTCCTTGGTGAAGACGATCACCGCGTCGGCCGTGCACATCGAGCGGAAGGCCGCCGCGGTGGCCTCGAAGAGCTGCTCGCGATCGAGCGTGGTGGCGATGCGCTGGCCCGCCTCCAGCAACGCCACGTGCGTGCGCAGCGCCTCGTTTTCCTTCAAGAGGGTGTGCTGGGTGAGCGCGCGGTTGACGGCGTGCGCGAGCACCTCGGGCTGCACCGGCTTGACCAGGTAGTCGGCGGCGCCGCTCTTGATCGCGCGCACGGCCGGCTCGACCTTGTCGAGCGCGGTGATCACCAGCACCTCGACGTCGGGCTGGGTCGAGCGCACGTACTGCAGCAGCGCGATGCCATCGCTCTGGGGGAGAATGAGATCGGTCACCAGCATCGCGAAGCGCGTCTTCGCCAGCGCTTCTTTCGCTTCGGCGATCGAACCGACCGCGGTGACCTCGTGGCCTGCACCCGCCAGGAAGTCGCCGTAGAGCGACCTCGCGACCTTCTCGTCATCGACCAACAGGATCTGCGCCATGGGGATCCCACGCGAACTAGCAGAGGCTTCGCGGCCGTGCGAGCGTCGCGCACCTCGTGACTCGAGATGCCCGCCGCCTCTGTGTCTTCTTCAACGCCGGCGCCACGCGCTACGCCCTCGACGCGGTGCGCGTGCTCGAGGTGGCGCGCGCCACCGAAGAGGGCACGCTCCCGCTCTCCCCCCATCTCCCCGTGCGCGACCTGTCCCTTCTCTTGGGTGGGGAAGAGGAGGCCGGCGCCGGGGCCGGGGTGGTGATGGACGTCTCCCCCACGATCGCCCTGCGGGTCAGGCAGGTGGACGGCGTGTTCGACTGCGCCTCGCTCCCACGCTGGCCCGTCCAGGGCCGGTTGGTGCGGCTGCTCGCTCCGGCGATCGCCGCCGCGATCGAGTTCGAGGGCCGCCTGGTGTTCGAGCTCGACGCCGAGGGCGCCGCGCGTGGCCTGCCTCGCCAGCTCAAGCCCCTCGAGCGCCACCAGCGGGACACCCAGAGCGCCCTCGTCTTCAGCGTGCAGGGCGAGCGCCTCGCCATTCCGCTCCACCAGGTCGCCCAGGTGATCGAAGCGGGCGCGCAGTTCAACCGCGCCCCCAACGCCGGCAGCTTCCTGGGCGTGGCGGTGCACCGCGCGCAGCTCTGCCCGGTCTTCACCGTGGGCCCGCTGGGCCTGGTGCAGCCATTCGTGGTGCTGTTCGAGGTCGGTAGCGACCTGATTGGCCTCTCCGCCAGCCAGGTGGAGGGCGTGAAGTCAGGCGCCTGCCTCGCTGGCGCGTCCGTCCTCGATGTTGGTCGCATGTTTTCTTGAGGGCGTTCGACAGTTGCCCCTACACTCCCTCAGTTTTTCTACGCCTTTCTCCCAACGGAACCCGCGATGCCCAAATCAGTCCTCGTCGCCGACGACTCGCTCACGATTCGCAAGATCGTCGGAATGCTCTTCGCGATGGAAGACTTCACGCTGACCGCGGTCGACAACGGGCTCGACGCCGTCGCCAAGGCGCGCGAGCTGCGCCCCGACCTCGTGATCGCCGACTGCATGATGCCCGGCAAGAACGGCTACGAGGTGTGCCAGGAACTGAAGAGCGATCCTTCGACCTCGCACATTCCGGTGCTGCTGCTGGCCGGGAGCTTCGAGCCGTTCGATGCCGCGCGCGCGCAGGCGGCCGGCGCCAACGGGCACATTCCCAAGCCCTTCGACAGCACCAGCTTCCTCGATCGGGTGCGCGCGTCGGTCGGCATGGCGCCCGCAGCCGCGCAGCCCAACCCGCTCTCTCACCTCGGCCCTTCGCACGCCCCGCCCGCAGCGCCGGCGCCTCCGAACCCGGCGCAGCCGCAGTTCCGTCCGCCGCCGGCGCCCCCGCAGCCGCTGCAGGGCATTCAGCAGCCGCGCCCGATGCCGGGAATGCAGGGGCAGCAGCCGGGGCAGCCGCTTCGTCCGATGCCCGGGATGCCGCTGGGCGCCCAGCCGGGCATGCCGCTGCGCCCCGCCGGGGTGCCGATGGGCACGCAGCCGGGCATGCCGCCGCGCCCGATGGGAATGCCGATGGGCCAGCCGGGCATGCCGCCTCAGGGAATGCCGGGTGGGATGCCGCCTCGCCCGATGGGCGGGGTGCCGATGGGAGCGCAGCCCGGAATGCAGCGTCCGATGGGCGTCCCGGGAATGCCGGGCACCATGCCCCCCGGGCCGGGGATGGCGCGACCTCCGATGGCCGGAACGCCGGGCATGCCGCCTGGGCCGGGCATGCAGGGTGGTTTCCCTCGTCCCCCGGGCCAGGCGCCGCTGCCGGGCATTCCCCGCCGCGATCCCTTCGGGCTTCCCGGCCAGGCGCCCGCTCAGCCGCACCCGCCTCAGCGCACCGAGTCGCTCGATCTCGACTCGCACCGCGGGCCGGGCGA
The DNA here is from genome assembly GCA_009885595.1 of Myxococcales bacterium. Taxonomy (GTDB): domain Bacteria; phylum Myxococcota; class Myxococcia; order Myxococcales; family Myxococcaceae; genus Archangium_A. Next base: position 2,907 of record VFKJ01000036.1, read on the forward strand.
CGGCGGCGAGGCCCACCTGCGCGAAGCGCTGTCCAAGGCGTCGCGCGAGGTGATCGAGAAGATCGCGTGGGAGGTCGTTCCGCAGCTCGCGGAGACCATCATCCGCGAGGAACTCGACCGCCTCATCAAAGACCGCGAAGCCAAGGGCCTGGCCTGAGAATTTCAGGCCGTTCTTGATTCTTCAGTTGTCGAAGGCGGCCCTTTCCGTGTTTGAGGGGGCCGCCTCTCTTGTTTTCGCAGTGCCAGTGCCAGTGAAGGGTGTCCGATGACGACCGAGATCGAAGAGCCGGCCAAGAAGCAGGGCTGGGAGCCCGGCGTGGTGGAGTCGAAGTGGTACCCGATCTGGAACGAGCGCGGGTACTTCAAGCCCGACCCCAACTCGACCAAGCCGGCCTTCTCGATCGTGCTGCCCCCGCCGAACATCACCGGCTCGCTGCACCTGGGCCACGCGCTGACCGCCACCATCCAGGACATCATGGTGCGCTGGAAGCGCATGAGCGGCTTCAACGTGCTCTGGCTGCCCGGCACCGATCACGCCGGCATCGCCACCCAGATGTTGGTGGAGCGAGAGCTGCTCAAGACCGAGAAGAAGTCGCGCCACGATCTCGGCCGCGAGGAGTTCCTCGAGCGCGTGTGGGCCTGGAAGGAGAAGTTCGGCAAGCGCATCGGCGAGCAGCACCGCGTGCTCGGCGCCTCGCTGGATTGGAGCCGAGAGCGCTTCACCATGGACGAAGGCGTGTCGGAGGCGGTGCAGGAGGTGTTCCTGCGGCTGCACAGCGAAGGCCTCATCTACCGCGCCAAGAAGCTCATCAACTGGGACCCGCAGCTGCGCACCGCGCTGTCCGATCTCGAGGTGGAGAACGAGGAGCGCAACGGCTCGTTGTGGAGCATCGCGTACCCGGTGAAGGACTCGGACGAGAAGCTGGTGGTGGCCACCACCCGGCCCGAGACGATGCTGGGCGACACCGCGGTGGCCGTGCACAGCGAAGACGAGCGCTACAAGCACCTCATCGGCAAGAAGGTGCTGCTCCCCTTCGTGAACCGGGAGATCCCGATCATCGCCGACGACATCCTCGTGGACCCGAAGTTCGGCACCGGGGTGGTCAAGGTGACGCCCGCGCACGATCACAACGACTACGCCACCGGCCAGCGCCACAACCTGGAGATGGTGAACATCTTCACGGACACCGCGCACGTGAACGAGAACGGCGGGCCGTACCAGGGCCTCGAGCGCTTCGCCGCGCGCAAGAAGATCATCGAAGATCTCACGGCGCTGGGGCTGCTGGTGGAAGAGAAGCCTCACAAGCTGCCGCTCGCGCTGAGCCAGCGCACCGGCGTGCCGGTGGAGCCGCGCCTGTCCTGGCAGTGGTACGTGAAGATCAAGCCGCTGGCCGACGACGCGATCGCCGCGGTGGAGCAGGGGAAGACGAAGTTCGTCCCCGAGTCGTGGACCAACACCTACTTCTCCTGGATGCGGAACATCCACGACTGGTGCATCAGCCGCCAGCTGTGGTGGGGCCACCAGATCCCCGCGTGGTACCAGGCCAACCCCGACGGCACCGTCGACTTCGAGAACGCCCGGGTGGTGGTCTCGAAGACCAGGCCGACCGAGGGCACCTGGGTGCAGGACCCCGACGTGCTGGACACCTGGTTCAGCTCGGCGCTCTGGCCCTTCTCCACCTTGGGCTGGCCGAACACCGACTCGCCCGACTTGAAGACCTTCTATCCAAACTCCGTGATGGAGACCGGCCACGACATCATCTTCTTCTGGGTCGCCCGGATGATGATGATGGGCATCCACTTCATGGGCCAGGTCCCGTTCCGCACCGTGTACCTGCACGCGATGGTGCGCGACGAGAAGGGCGAGAAGATGTCGAAGACCAAGGGGAACGTGATCGATCCCCTCGACATCATCCAGGGGGCGCCCGCGGCGAACCTGCCCGCGTCGGTGAAGAACAAGTACCCCAACGGGCTCGAGCCCATGGGCGCCGACGCGCTGCGCTTCACCCTGGCCTCGCTCACCCAGCAGGGGCGGGACATCAAGCTGAGCATCGAGCGCATCGAGGGCTACAAGGCGTTCTGCAACAAGCTGTGGAACGCCTCGCGCTTCGCGCTGATGAACATGGGCGACTTCCAGGTCGACCCGAAGATCTTCGTGAAGGAACGCGCGCTCTCGCTGGCGGATCGCTGGATCCTGTCCCGCCTCAACGTGTGCATCAACGGGGTGCAGACCGCGCTCACCGCCTACAGCTTCGGCGAGGCGAGCTCGGTGCTGTACCAGTTCCTCTGGCGCGAGTTCTGCGACTGGTACATCGAGCTGTCCAAGGGCGCGCTGCGCGGTGACGACGAGCACGCCCGCGATTCGACCCGCGCGGTGCTGGTGTCCTGCCTGGACCAGGTGCTGCGCGCGCTGCACCCCTTCATGCCCTTCATCACCGAGGAGCTGTGGCAGCAGCTGCCGATGCAGCGCCCGGCGGAGTCGATCAGCCTGGCGAAGTACCCGGTGGAGGATCGCAGGCTCAACGATCCCGAGGCCGAGGCGGAGATGCGGCCGGTGATCGAGGCGATCGAAGGCATTCGCACCATCCGCGGGGAATCGATGCTCTCGCCGGCGATCCGCCTGGAAGCGCACGTGCAGTCAGGCAACGCCCAGGTGCGCCAGACGCTGCAGCGCTGCCGGGACTACGTGGTGCAGCTCGCCCGGCTCGCCTCGCTTCACGTGAGCGATCTGGGTGTCAAACCGCCTCAAGCCGCCGCGGAGATCCGCGCGGAAATGGAGATCTACGTGCCTCTCGCCGGAATCGTCGACCTCGCCGAAGAGCGCGAGCGCCTCAAGAAGGAGATCGAGAAGGCCGAGAAGGAGATCAGCGGCATGGAGGGGCGGCTCAACAACCCGTCCTTCGTGGCCCGTGCCCCGCCCGAGGTGGTGGCGAAGGATCGCGCTCGCGTCGAGGAACTGCGCAGCCGGATCACCAAGCTCAACGAGAACCTCATGCGGATCGCGCCCGTCGAGGTGCGCATCGCTCCGCCTGCGAACGATGGCGCCGTCAACCTCGGCGAGGAACTCAAGGAGGAGCTGTCGGGCTTGCGCGTTCAGGAGACCGACAAGCAGGTCACCGAGGCGCTCCAGAAGCTGCGCGAAGGCACCAAGGAAGGCCTCACCTCGCGCGATCACCGCGATCTGGGCGTCGCCTACATGAGCATGGGGCTGGTGGACGACGCGGTCCGCGAGTTCAACGCCGCCAAGGAAGAGGAGCCGAAGGAGGAGAGGA
>VFKJ01000259.1 GCA_009885595.1 Myxococcales bacterium
CGACGTCTTCGGACTCGACGCACTCTCGGCGACGGGCTCCTCGACTGACGGTGGCGGGGCCAGCATCACCACGCACACGCTGGGTCCATCGACGAGCCCATCGCAGTCGTTGTCCACGCGGTCACACGTCTCCGTCGTCGGAGTCGTCACCTGCTCGCACGTGAAGACGCCCTGCGTGCACCGCTTCGCGCCGACCCCGCACGCCCCCGACTTGCCGGTGACGCACGTCCCCGCATCAGCCTCGGCGCCGGGCGCGCTCTGGCAGGCCGCGAACGAATTCCATTGGCAGCTCGCTGAGCAGGAGCGCTTCGAGACGCCGCAGTCTCCGCAGCTCTTCTCTTCTTCCGCGCCGGGAGCGCACACGCCCTCGCTCGAGCAGGTGCTCCAGCCGCCCCAGGCGCCGTCGTTCCCGCACCCGCGCGACTGGCTGCCGCAGTTGCCGCAGCTGCGTGACTGCGAATCACCGGGGCTGCAGGCCACCTGCCCGGTGCGGGTGATGAAGCCGCCGGTGAAGTAGCTGGGCGTGTAGTTGGTGGTGGAAGCGCCGTAGCTGCCCCAGCAGCTCTGCTCCTTCACCTGGATGCTGCCGCTGCTGTTGAGCGCCGAGACGAACGCCACGTGCCCGTACGTCCCGATGTCGCGGCAGGAGACCGCGTTCGTCACCGGCGCGCTGCGCACCGCGTACGAGGCGTTGGCCTGCGCGTTGCCCGTCCACTGCTTCGCGTTGCCCCACGAGGGCAGCCCCACGTTCATGCTGCAGCAGGCGTTGTGCCACGCGTACCAGGTGCAGTTGCCGCCGTTGTCGCAGCACGGGTAGGGGTTGTTCGCTGCGCAGGGGCAGGTGTCCTGGGTGTCGCCGCATTGGTAGACGGCGAGCGCGGGCGCCGCGCTGAGCAGCATCACCGCGAGCGCGAGGCGGATCATCGCTGCACCTCGAGCTGCGCGACCAGGGCCGCGAACGCGCCGGCGGCGAAGCCATCTTCGATGTTCCGGCAGGACACCACGATGACGAAGCCCCCGCGCGCGAACACCGCGGCCCGGCGCGCGTACTGCTGGCCGGTGCGCGGGTGCTCGAACAGCACCGCGTGCACCTTCGAAGGCGTGGCGGTCCAGCTCAGCTCGGCGTGCTCGCTCACGCGCAGGAAGCCGAGCGTCTGCGCGATGAAGGCCTCGAGGTCGAGCTGTCTGGGGTTCTCGAACACCGCCACCTCGGCGACCTCGCCCAGCACGCTGGAGAGAGTGAACACGTGGCGCATCTGGAAGCCCGGCCTGGCGTCGGCGAAGTGCCTCGACTCCAGCAGCACTCCGGTGAGCGGCACGGGGAACCGCAGCCCAGACGCTGCGTCGGCCACCATTCGCACCGTGACGCCGTCCCAGGGAAGGCGATCGGCGATCGGGCTTCCCCCGGTGAGCACCACCGCCAGCAGCAGCGTCGCGGGCGTCATGAAGATCATGGGCGGGAAGGCTGCGGCATGGGGATGAACTCGACCCGGTGGCTGCGCTCGCCGCAGCAGCGCGCGGCCTCGGACCGGGAGATGAGCACGCACAGCGAGCGCTGGAAGAGCGCGCTCACCTCGCGCGTGCAGCGCGATTCGCGCAACGACTCGACCGGCATCGACTCGACGTAGAGGTCGGTGGCCTTCAGGAGCGCGTTGATCAAGTGCTGCACGAAGGTGTCGTCGTTGACGGCGGTGGCCGCCTTGCGCAGCGCCGCGGCGACCGGCGCGTCGAGCACCAGGGTGGCGGCCTCGAGCAGTTGGCGGCGCAGCGAGTCGCGCACCTCGACGATGAAGAGCGCGAGCACCCCACCCTCGAAGCGGGCGGCGGCCTCGTGCACCGAGATCTTCGCGAGCGTCGTCGCGCTCTGCTGCAGCGCCTCACCCAGGCTGGCCCCGTCGTGCAGGGCGGCGACGAGCTGCCGGCTTCCGCTCTGCGGGCTCGGCCGGGGGCGGTACTGACGCCAGACGGTAGAGAGTGCGGTGAGGGGAGACATGCCGAATTGTCTTCCTCCGGCCAGGCCTCCATTCGTGAGAGAACTGCCAGCGGAGTTGACGTTTTGGCCCGCATTTCCCGGGTCATTTCCCGAAGGAGTTTCCTTTGCGCGCGGTGGTGCTGCAGCACGAGACGCACGAGGGGCTGGGGCTGCTCGAGCGGCCGCTGGTCGAGGCGGGCTTCACCCTGACGAAGCGCTTCCGCGGCGTCGAGCACAAGGACCTCGAGGCGGAGCTGTTGGTGGTGCTGGGCGGCTCGATGAGCGTGTGGGCGGTGGATCAACACCCGTTCCTGCGCGACGAGCTGGCGCTGTTGGTCGAGCGCGTCGCCAACGGCCGGCCGGTGCTGGGCGTTTGCCTGGGTGCGCAGCTGCTGGCGACCGCCGCCGGCGCGCAGGTGAGCGCGGGCAAGAACGGCCTCGAGCTCGGCGTCGCGCCGGTGCGGTGGACGAAGCAGGCGCTGGAGGATCCGGTCATCAAGGGCGTGCCCCAAAGGTCGGTGGTGGCGCACTGGCACGAAGACACCTGGAGCGCGGTGCCCAACGCCACCCTGCTCGCCTCGACCGATCGCTACACCCAGCAGGCGTTCCGCCTGGGCGACAGCTTCGGGCTGCAGTTTCACCCCGAGCTCACCGCCGAGGCGTACGACGCCTGGCTCACCCGCGACCTCGAGCTGCTCACGCTCTACGAGAAGGACGTCGAAGAGCTCCGCGCCGGGTTGCCGAAGCTCCAGGCGGCCCAGGCGGAGAACGAGCTGCTCCTCGAGCGCCTCGCCCACCACTTCGCCCGGGTCGCCAGGCCCGGGAGCGCGATTCATGCCTCCTAGAAGTGTCAGCCAATTCGACAAAGATTGACGGCGCTTTGTCACTATCGAAGCCGATCTCCGAACCTTACCCTCGAGGCACCATGCTCCAGTCGAACGAGGCCTTCCGCGCTCCTGTCCGCATCTTCTCCGAGGACGACCACGGCACCTGGGCGGCCATCAGCGCCATTCACCGCAAGCGCCGGGCGGCGCAGCTGGTGCCGATGTTCCTGCGCGGGCTGCACGCGCTGGGGCTCGACACCGACCGCATTCCCTCGCTCGAAGAAGTGAACGCCAAGCTCACCTTCCTCACCGGCTGGCGCGGCGTGTACGTGAAGGGGCTGGAAGACGGGCAGGGCTTCTACAAGCTGCTGCGCGACCGGAAGTTCCCCATCGGCAACTTCGTGCGCGACCGCAAGGACCTCAACTACACGCCCGCGCCCGACGTGGTGCACGACCTCTACGGGCACATTCCCTTCCACGCCGACGAGGCCTACGCGGACTACTGCCAGCGCTACGGCGAGCTCGCCTGCCAGTTCCTCGACGACCCCCTCCGGCTGCGCCGGCTCGAGCGCTACTTCTGGTTCACCAACGAGTTTGGCCTGGTGCAGACCGCCGAAGGTCGCCGCATCTTCGGGGCCGGCATCGCCTCGAGCGTGGGCGAGTGCACCTACGCCCTGTCCGGCGAGCCCGAGGTGGTGCCCTTCGACGTCGAGCGCATCTGCGCGCAGGAGTTCCGCATCGACCAGATGCAGCCGCGCCTGTTCCTGCTCGACTCGGTGGAGCAGCTCTACGCGGCCTTCCCCACGCTGGACGCCGTCGTCCGCGACTGAGGGCTACTCCGCCTTCCGCAAGATCATCCCCAGCGGACCCGACAGCCACACCGTCGCGCCGCCGTCCGCCGAATCGAACCCGAACACCCCCGTCACCGGCCGGGGCGAGCTGAGCGGCTCGGGCGCCCACGTGCCACCGGGCTCACTGCGCACCACGAAGGCGCCGCCATCAGACGCCTTGCCCACCGCCCACGCCGTGCCGCGCGTGGACACCCAGGTCGAAGCGAAGTTCACCGCGGGGCTCAGCTGGCTGAGCGCGCCCGCGGTCCCCACCACGGAATAGAGCGCGCCGCTGTTGCCCGCCGCGACGTAGCGTCGTCCCCCATCGAGCGTGAGCGCGCCGTGCACTGACGTGAGCTCGGTGATCACCCCCGCGTTCTGCTGCGTCCAGATGGTGCCGTCGTAGCGGCTGGTGGTGCCGTTGAGGCCCGCCACCAAAATGTCGTCGGGGCCCAGGCCCCACACCGAGCGCAGCCCACCGCCTCCGCCGATGTCGGTCACGGTGAAGCCGGTCAAGCCGTCTGCCGAGGTGGTCAGGGTCGAGGACTCGCGCCGGGTGAAGATGTAGCCCGCGTCAGGGTTGCCCCAGGCGCCCGAGTACTGCCCGTAGAGCCCCAGGCCGCCGAAGTCGCCGTAGGTGGGCTGCCCCGCGGAGAGGAAGACGAACTTCGAGTCGTTGCCGGGCAACCACACCCGCTCCGCCGACTCCGCGTAGCAGCCCAGCAGCTGCGTGGTGTTCCCCAGCTGGAAGTCCCTGGAGCGCCAGTGCGCGCCCGCGACGCCGACCTCCCGCTCGAGCCAGCGCACCTTGCAGGTGGCGCAGGCGGCGCCGGTGTCGATGCCGCCCACGGCGAACATCGCCTCGGGTGAGGCGCCGCAGACGGCGTTGAGCGAGTGGCCCCGCTGCACGCGCGGGGTGCTGCGCCAGGTCAGGCCGCCGTCGAGCTCCACCACCGCGGTGGAACCCGCGATGCCCGCCACC
>VFKJ01000358.1 GCA_009885595.1 Myxococcales bacterium
CCGGGCAGGGCAGCGGCTTCACTCTCTACCAGCCTCGTCACGAACCACAGCTGAGCCGCGGAAGACACCTCGCGACACCTGGCTCCTCGAACCTCTGGAGGATGCACATGCACGCACGTTCGACCTGGGCCGTCGTCATCACCATCGCGTTGTGGTCCGTGCCTGCGCTCGCGCAGGACAACCCCGAGTGCCTCGGCAGCAACTGCGGCCAGCCCCGGGAAGAGGGCGGCGGAGGAGGCGGCGCCTGCGTCGACGGCGTCTGCACCGGCGGCGGCTGCTCGGTCTGGGTCGCGTACACCGACGACGGCAAGACGCTCGCGTACACCGATGACGCCGACGGCGATGGCCGCGCGGACACCACCGACAACTGCCCCTTCGCCAGCAACCGCGAGCAGCTCGACGGCGACGGCGACGGCGTGGGCGACGGCTGCGACTCGTGCCCTGCGATGTCGAACTTCTCCCAGCTCGACAGCGACGGAGACTCGGCGGGAGACGCCTGTGACGCCGACCTCGACGGCGACGGCGTGCTCAACGCGGCCGATCTCTGCTCCGCCATTCCCAACGCAGACCAGCGCGACACCGACGGTGATGGCTTCGGAGACGTGTGTGACGCCGACGACGACGCCGACGGCCTGCTCGACACCGTCGACACCTGCCCGCTGCTCGCGAACCCCGACAACCGCCCGCTGAGCGACGCGCGCTGCAACGCGGATCAAGACGCAGACAACGTCAGCGACTCGTTCGACAACTGCGTGGCGCTGCAGAACCCCCAGCAGGCCGACCTCGACGGCGACGGCCGCGGTGATGGCTGCGATCTCGATCGCGACGACGACGGCATCCTCAACGGGGCCGACAACTGCCCCGGTGCGCGCAACCGCGGCCAGTGGGACGAAGACGCCGACGGCTCGGGCGACGCCTGCGACCCGCGCTACTGCGTGGTGGTCGACCCCTCGAACAAGGAAGACTGCCTCGACCCCAACGGCCCCTTCCGGGTGCACGGCGGCGGGCAGGTGACGCTGAAGGAAGGCGAGCGCTTCCGCCTGCCCCTGTTCGCCAACCGCAACGGCGCGGCCATCGAGTACGTGTGGACGGTGACCAGGCGCCCGCCAGGCTCGCGCGCGGCCATCGAGTCGCCCGAGGGCGTGGTCACCCAGAGCAACCGGTGGATGTACGCGTACGCGCAGACCACGCCGCCGACCTTCACCGCCGACGTCGACGGCGAGTACGCGCTGCAGCTGCAGGCGAAGCTGGTGTTCGCCGATCGCGTGTACCCGGACAACCGCACCTCCACCTCGTCGCTGGCGATGCACGCGCTCGACGGCGACGCGGCGTCCTGCAGCGCGGTGCCGCTCGACGCCTCGGGCTTCCTGCTCGGCCTGGGCCTGGTGGCGCTGCGGCTCTCCCGGCGGCACCGCAGAGCGTAGGCGCCACCCCACACCCTTTCCCCCGTTCGGCGTCGCGCCCTGGCGCCGAACGCGTTGATCTCCCATTCCTGCGCCGAGTGGCGCACCCCTCGCAGGGGACGGAGCGAAGCCGTCCCAGCGCAGCTGGGCCAAGCAGCGGGAGCGCAGCGGACGATGCGCCGAGGCGAAGCGACCAGGAACTGGAGAACAGCGACCATGGGGCCCCGCTTTTCGCAAACCCTCGAGATGTGGGCGTTTGAACCGCGGAGAGAGCCTCGCGACACCAGGCCCCCCGTGGCTGCGCTCGCTCGGACTTCCCTCACCGTGCCCTTCCCCCAGACCGACGACCGGCTGCTGGAGTCGCTGCGCGCGCGGCGGCCGGGGGCGTGGCTGCACTTCTACGACGCCTTCGCCCCCTACGTGCTCTCGGTGCTGCGCAAGGTGATGGGCCCCGACCGGGAGCTGGAAGACCTGCTGCAAGACGTCTTCGCCCGCGCGCTGGAAGGCATCGACCGGGTGCGCGACGCCGAGAAGCTCAAGCCCTGGCTGCGCAGCCTCACCGTGTTCACCTCGCGCGAGCTGCTGCGCCGCAGGAAGTGGCGCAGCTGGTTGCCCCTGGGCGACGCCGACGCAGAGGAAGACGTGATTCCCTACCCCACCACCACCGACGCGCTCGAGGAGCGGCTGCTGCTGCGCAAGGTGAAGGCGGTGCTCGACGCGCTCAACGTCGATGATCGCCTGGCCTTCACCCTGCGGCACTTCGAGGGGCTCGAGCTGACCGAGGTCGCAGAGACGATGAAGATGTCCCTTTCCACCGCCAAGCGCCGCATCGCGCGCGCCGAGGCCGAGTTCAAACGACGAGCCCACGCCGATCGCGATCTGCGCGGCTGCCTCGCCGAAGGAACGGAGTTCGCGTCATGAGTGAGTTCCGCACCATCGGCCAGCGCTACGAGAAGGCGCTGGGCAAGCAGCGTGACACCAGGAACATCCTCACCCAGGCGCGCGCCCGGTTCGCCGAGAAGCTGCACGGCGTCGACACCCCGGCGCCTTCCCGCTGGCGCGTCGCCCTGCCCGCGTTCGGCCTGCTCGCCGCCGCGGCGGTGGTGGCCTTCCTGGTCTGGCCCGAGGCGCCGCTGGGCGTGTCGCTGCGCGGCCAGCCCCAGCTCGCGGTGGACTTCGTGCAGGCCCCCGCGACCGGCGAAGAGGTGGTGGACTTCAGCGACGGCAGCGAGGTGCGCCTGCGCGGCAACTCGCAGCTGCGCATTCTCGGGGTGACGCCCGAAGGCGCGCAGGTCTCGCTCGAGCGCGGCGCGGCCCACGTGGCGGTGGTGCACCGGCGAGCGACGAAGTGGGTGTTCTCGGCGGGGCCCTACCGGGTGCACGTGGTGGGCACGCAGTTCGAGCTTCAGTGGAACCCGGAGACCGGCGCGCTCGAGGTCGAGATGGACGAGGGCATCGTGGAGGTCGACGGCCCGGGCCTCGCCCGCCAGCGCGTCACCTCGCGCCAGAAGCTCGAGGCCTTCGCGCAGCCCGCCAGCGCCTCGCTGTATCTCGAGGGCGCCCCGGCCGACTCCATCGAGACCGCCAGCGTCACCCGCCGCCGGCCCAGCGCCCGCAAGGAACCGGCGACGGTGGCCGCGCCGGAGAAGCCCGTGGTGCTGGGCGCGTCCTGGCGCTACCTCGCGGACAAGGGTGACGCGGTGGGCGCGATGAACGCGGCCGAGCAGGCGGGCTTTGCGTGGCTGACCAACTCGATGCCGCGCGGCGACGTGCTGGTGCTGGGCGACGTGGCGCGCAAGGCGAAGCAGCCCGCCCGCGCGATGGAGGCGTGGCTGGCGGTGCGGGCGCGCTTCGCAGGGACGGTGGGCGCGAGCGAAGCAGCGCTGCGGCTGGGTCACCTCGCGGAAGACAGGCGCGACATCGACGAGGCCGTGCGCTGGTACTCGGAAGCCGTGCGCGAGGCGCCCAACGCAGCTACGGCTCCCGAAGCTCTGGGCGACTGGATGGATGCGCTCGTGCGCGCAGGTCGCACGGAGAACGCGAGGGTCATCGCGGCGGAGTACCTCAAGCGGTTCAAGAACGGCCCCGACGCGGCGGCTGCGCGTGCAGTCCTCGGCAAGTGAAACTCGCACAAGGCGGGCGGCCGAGGCGCAAGGCACCGCGCCCTCTCTCAACTGACGTAATCCGCTGATTACGTTTTCTGCGCCGAGCGGAAATGTAATCCCCGGATTACGTCCTCGGAGACCCGCTCCCGGTCTGCAGCCCACGCATTCCCCCCCTCGTTCCTCGAGGCTGTCCGGCGTAGGAACCGGCTGACACACTGCCCGGCTCCAACGCCCGATGACCTTCACGAAACTCAAAGAGAAGTACCGCGCCAGCCGGGTCTTTCGCTGGAGCGTCGACCTCACCGTGATGCTGGGCATCGTGCTCGTCATCGGCGCGTTCCAGACGCGCAACCATCCCCGCGGGGCGGCGCCCAGCTACACCTTCACCACGCTCGAGCAAGCGCCCGTCGCGCTCAGTTCGCTCGCCGGCAAGCCCACGCTGCTCGCGGTGTGGGCGCCGTGGTGCGGGGTCTGCAAAGCCGAGTCAGGCAACGTTTCGCGCGCGCGCGCGTGGCTGGGCGAGCGCGCCAACGTGGTGTCGGTGGCCACCGCGTTCAACGACGTCTCCGAGGTGCGGCAGTACATGGCGGAGCAGGGCGTCGACTACCCGGTGCTGCTCGCGGAGGAAGACTTTCAGCGCGTGATGCACGTGGAGGCGTTCCCCACGGTGTTCGTGCTCGACAGCCAGGGCCGCATCGTCAGCTCGGTGCAGGGCTACACCACCACGCTCGGCCTGGTGTGGCGCGCGCTCTGGGCAGGGTGACTGTCGGGGAAAACGAAGGCAAGCCCTCTCCCTGACCCTCTCCCCCGCGGGGGAGAGGGAAACAGGACTCAGAGCGCCTTGAGGTACGAGACGAGATCGTCGACCTCGCCGTCCGAGAGCAGCGACGTCTTGCCGTGCAGGTCGGCCCCCTTGCCCGTCAAGAGGCGCGCCTTGAGCGTCAGCGCCGAGCCGTCGTGCAGGTAGGGCGCCGTGCGCGCCAGGCCCAGCAGCGAGGGCGTGTTCAGCCCGCCGTGCGGCAGCCGCGAGACGTCGTCCGTCACCAGGCCCGTGCGCACGAAGGTGCCGACGTCAGCGAAGGTGTTGTCCGTGAAGGACTCGCCCTGGTGGCACGAGCCGCACTCGGCCTTCTCGAACGCGGTGCGGCCGCGCGCGAGCACCTCGATGGGGGTGCTGCTGTGCGGGTTGTCGGCCTTCGGCATCGAGTCGATGAAGGCGGCGACCTGCTGCTCCATCGCCGGAGTCACGCCCGAGCCGCCCATGCGGTTGGTCACGGTGTGCGTCATGAACGAGAGCAGGTCGGTGAACTCGCCGTTCCAGTGGAAGGGCGCGGTCCGGGTGGTCATCCGGCCCTGGAGCGAGGGCGTCTGGCGCGGGCCGTCGGAGAAGTTCCACACGTGGCCGTCCTCGCGGCCCTCGAGGTGGCAGGTGGCGCAGCTGATGCCCGTCGAGGGGTTGTTCATGCGGGCGTCGGTGGCGCTGAAGAAGAGCTTGCGACCGGCGACGGCGGCGGGGCTGAGGGCTTCCCGGGTGGTGAGGGTGGTGGTGCCGGCGTTGGTGACGCGACCTGCGACCGTCTCCAGCTTCGAGATGGAGTGATCGAACGCGTTGTAGACCCACGCCGCCTTGCCATCGCGCGCGACCGCGATGCCCGAGGGGCCGGACCCGACGCTGATCAACTGCGCGACCGAGCCCGTGGGCAGCCCGAACTTCGGCGCGACGTCGTTCGCCCCGAAGCTGGTGCTGTCCTTGCTGCGGCTGGTGGCGATGACCGCCACGTTGTTCGAGTCCTGGTTGGCGATGAAGAGGAAGCGGCCCGTCGCCTCCAGCGCGATGGCCTTGGGGCCCTGCACTGGCATCTCGGGGATGGGGCTGGTCAGCAGCATCGGGGGACGCTCGGAGCTGCCCTCGCCCTGGCAGGTGGTGAGATCGTCGACCATCGGGCGGCCTTCACCGTCGAAGGTGAGCAGCGCGGGGGAAGCGACCGCGGTGGTGCCGCAGCTGCCCC
>VFKJ01000444.1 GCA_009885595.1 Myxococcales bacterium
AATGGAACTCCGAGTCGCTGGTCACCACCCGCGGCCGATCCGGCAGGCACGAGAGCAGCCGCAGCACGAACTCATGCGTGTTGGGCGCGAAGGCGAGGCTCTCCGGCGCAGGCAGCGAGAGCTCGGTGGCGATGTGCCGCTGCGCCTCGGGCAGCACCTCTGCGAACACCACTTCCCACTTCTCGTCAGCCAGGCGCGCGGCCTCGAGCCAGGCGCGCTGCTGCGCCTCGAAGGTCACGTCAGGCCAGAAGTGATGGCTGTGCGCCGCGAAGTGAAGCCGCTCTGGATCAGCCTCGAGGAATTTCCTGAAGCCGTCTTTCCAGGGGGCCATGGCGCTACTTGTTGAGCAGGTCCTTCACCTTGTCGAAGAAGCTCTTGCTCTGGGGGTTCACGTTCTCCCCCGAGGCCTCGGCGAACTGGGCGAGGAGATCACGCTGCTTGTGGTTGAGGTTCTGCGGCGTCTCCACCACCACGCGCACGTGCTGGTCGCCGCGCGAGGTCGACTGCAGGTGCGGAATGCCCTTCCCCTTGAGGCGGAAGATCTTCCCGCTCTGCGTGCCCTCGGGGATCTTCATCTTCACCATGCCGTCGAGGGTGGGCACCTCGAGCTGCGCGCCTAAGGTCGCCTGCACGAAGCTGATGGGCACCTCGCAGAACACCTCGTACTCCTCGCGATGGAAGAGCGGGTGCTCCTTCACGTGCACCACCACGTAGAGGTCGCCCGCGGGGCCGCCCTGCTCGCCCGGCTCACCCTCGCCCGCCAGCCGCACGCGCGTGCCGGTGTCGACGCCGGGGGGAATCTTGACCGAGAGCTCGCTGACCGACTCGGTCTTGCCCGCGCCCTTGCAGTCCTTGCAGGGGTCGGCGACCACCTGGCCGGTGCCTCCGCACTGGCTGCAGGTGCGCGCCACCGCGAAGAAGCCTTGCGTGAAGCGCACCTCGCCGGCGCCGCCGCAGGTGGGGCACTGGCGCTGCTGCTTGCTCTTGCTGCCGGTGCCCTCGCAGGCCTCGCAGCGCTTGGGCCGGGGAATCTTCACCGTGACTTCAGAGCCGAAGGCCGCTTCTTCGAAGGTGAGCTCGAGGTTGTAGCGGAGGTCTGCGCCGCGGTTGCGCGCCCGGCCCCGGCCGCGCCCACCGCCGAACATGTCGCCGAAGATCTCGCCGAAGATGTCGTTGATGTTGATGTTGTTGAACCCGCCGCTGCCGCCGAAGCCTTCCACCCCCTGGTGGCCAAACCGGTCGTACCGGGCGCGGCGATCGGGGTCGGAGAGCACCTCGTAGGCCTCGGAGGACTCCTTGAACTTGTCTTCCGCCTCTTTGTCCCCCGGGTTGCGGTCAGGGTGGTACTGCATCGCCTGTTTGCGGAAGGCCTTCTTCAAGGCATCCGCATCAGCGTTGCGCTCGACGGCGAGCACTTCGTAGTAGTCACGCTTGGAAGCCATGGGGCGGAAGCTCTCTAACGCAGCCTGACTCGAAAGCAATCGACCCCGTGACCGCCGACGCCCCCCGAAAAGCCGACAAGCGCGTGTGGTGGCGCGTGATCGCGCGCATGGGGCCGTATCGAAGCCCGTTGACGGTGGCGATCCTGTTTTCGCTGTTCGCCGCCGCGGCGGGGGCGGTGTGGGCGTCGCTGGTGGGGCCGCTGCTGCGTTCGCTCATCGGCGGAGGGGACATCACCTGGGGGCCCTTCCACCTCTCCCGCGAAGACCTCACCTTCAAGCTGCCGCTGGCGATCGTGCTGGCCGCCACGCTCAAGGCGGTCGCCTCGTGGCTGCACGCGGGGTTGATGAGCCGGGTGTCTCAGGGGGTGCTCTCGCGGCTGCGCGAGGAGCTCTATGGCCGGCTGCTGGTGCTGCCGCCGCGCTGGTTCGAGCGACGCCACTCCGGCGAGCTGCTCTCGCACTTCACCTCCGACATCTCAGCGCTGGAGTTCTCCGCGGGCCAGGCGCTGGCGAGCGTGACGAAGGACTCGCTGCAGGTGCTGGCGTTGCTCACGGTGTGCCTGGTGACCGACTGGCGGCTGTTCCTGGTGATCTTCATCGTGCTGCCGGGGACCATCATTCCGGTGTCGCGCTTCGCCCGCGGCGCCAAGCGGGAAGCCATCAAGTCGCAGGCGTCGCTGGGCCAGCTCTCGATGCTGGTCGTTGAGCAACTGCAGAACCTGCCGGTGGTGCAGACCTACCGCGCCGAGGGCCGCGCGCTGGAGCGCTTCGACGCCGAGCAGGCGCGCTACCTCGCGGTGATGAAGCGCTCGCTCTTCATTCGCGGCGCCTTCAGCCCCACCACCGAGTTCCTCGGCATCCTGGGCATCGCGGCGGCGATGATCGTCGGCACCCGCGCGGTGCAGCTGGAGCCGGCGCTCGCGGGCAACCTCGTCTCCTTCCTCGCCGCGGCGGTGCTGCTCTACCAGCCGGTGAAGTCGCTCTCGCACACCACCTCGCAGATCGCGCTGGGCGCCGGCGCCGCGACGCGGCTGTTCGAGGTGCTGGACGCCGAGGCCGACTCCGATGCGGGGGGCGCCGCGGGGCCGCTGACGGGGGGCCTGCGACTCGAGGGGGTGAAGCTCTCGTACCCAGACGGCCGCGAGGCGCTCAAGGGCGTGAGCTTCACGGTGGCCCCGGGGGCGCACGTGGCGCTGGTCGGTCCCTCCGGGGCGGGCAAGTCGAGCGTGTTCTCGGTGCTGCTGGGTCACGTGCTCGCCTCGGCGGGCGAGGTGTCGTGGAACGGACAGCCGCTCTCCTCGCTCTCGCGCCGCAGCGTGCGCTCGCAGCTGGCCTGGGTGCCGCAGGAGCCGGTGCTGCTGTCGGGGTCGATCAGGGACAACCTGCGCGTGGGGCGCGCCGACGCCACCGAGGCTCAGCTCTGGGCGGCGCTGGAGCGCGCGCACGCCGCCCAGTTCGTCAAGGGCTGCGCCGCGGGCCTGGAAGAAGACGTGGGCGAGCGGGGAGCGCGACTCTCGGGCGGCCAGCGCCAACGCCTGGCCATCGCGCGGGCGTTCTTGAAGGAGCCCTCGCTCTTGCTGCTCGACGAG
>VFKJ01000950.1 GCA_009885595.1 Myxococcales bacterium
GAGCGACGAGCTGCGGCAGCTGTGGGACCCCGCGTTCTGGGACGCGCAGTACGAAGAGGCCAACGGCTGGGACGCGTTGATCGATTCGTTCAACGCGCGCACCGGAGTGCTCGCGTCCATGTAGGAACAACGAGCACCGAACTCGCATCCCCACTCTCTCCCTCTCCCCGCGGGGGAGAGGGTCGGGGAGAGGGCTTACCAAACCAGCCGCTCGACTCATGGCATCTCCCTCAGCTTCCGCAGGTCCTTCAGCTCAGCCCTGAGCCCCTTCCGCGTCCTCAGCACCCGCCGCTCCTCATCCGGTCCACACAGCGATCTGAAGTTGCAGTACTTGCACTCGCCCTCCTCCGGAGCCGCCGGGAAGAACCCCGTCTCCAGCGCGCTCCTCAGCGTGCGCGCGACCAACCCGAACGCCTCGCGAGAAGCGGCGTTGAGCTCGGTGGGCACCGACAGGAACCCGCCGATCTGCGTGGTGTAGAACAACCGGCCGCCCTTCACGATCGCCCCCGAAAACAGCTTCTCGAGCACCAGCGCATAGAGCACCGGCTGCAGGTGCCGCCCGCCGCCGATCACGTTGCCCGGCTCAGCGCGCGAGCGGCCCGTCTTGTAGTCCGTCGCGCGCAGGGCACCCGACGCACTCTTCTCCACCAGGTCGATCGACCCGCGCACCTGCAGCCCCTCGACCAGCGTCACCGGCAACGGAGTGCTCTGCGGATCCTGCGCGTCGACGTCGCGGCCCGGTAAGCCGAACGACAGCTCGAAGTGCGCCGGCTTCCACTCGGGGTCCTGCGACACCCGGCGCACCCACTCGCGCAGGTCGGCCTCGAGGGTGAGCACGCCGTCTTCCCACACGCGCTCGATCGCCGGCTTGAATTGATCGAACACCTCGGCGGCCACCCGCTTGATGGTCTCGTGCAGGCGCGCGAGCACCTGGTCGAGGGTGGCCGCAGTCACCTCGAGGCCGTCTTCCCGCAGCGCGGAGAGCAGCTCGTAGTGAACCTGGTGGGCCATCGAGCCCTTCTCCAGGGGACCGAGCTCCTCCATCTCGCCGGGGATCTCCAGGGGCTGCAGCCGCGCCAGGGCCGAGAGGAAGAACTTGTACGGGCAGGCGGCGTACTGCTCCAGCGCCGTCGGAGAGAAGGGGCGCGCGGTCAGTTGATGCGGCTCGAGCGCCGTCCGCCCCAGCGCGCCGGGCTTCACCAGGCCGTCGTGCGGCGTCCAGGTGCTCTGCTGCCAGCGCGCGTACCGGGCCCGCAGGGCGCGCGCGAGGTGGCGGTTCGTCGTCACCAGGTAGCGGCCGTGACCCTTCACCGACGCTCGCGAACGCAAGATGCGATCGAGCACGGCGAGGTCGAACTCGGTGTCGTCGATGGCGCGGCTGGGCTCCTCGGGGGCGGGCCAGGCCAGCCGCGTGCGCGAAGACGACTCCGCCTGCCGCTGCAGCGCCTCGAAGCCCGGCAGCGAGCCCTGCACCGCGCGCGCGGCCTCCAGCGCGTAGAACGAGGGCACGCGAGGGCGCGCGTGCTCCGCGTCGACCCGCGGATACGAGAGGATCGCCCGCTGCTTCGCCGCCCCGACCGCCAGCTGAAGCGCGAGCCGCTCTGAGGCGACGCGCGCGCGGTTGAGCTCGAGCTCGTTCGAGATCTTCACCCGGTGCGAATCGGGCAGCAGCGGGTCTTCGCGGATCTTCTGCGGGAACACCCGCTCGGCGAGCCCGGGAATGAACACCACCCCGAACGAGAGCCCGCGGGCGGCCTCCGCGGGAGCGATGAGCACCTGGCCCTGGCGACGGCCTTCGGGTGGCTCGGTCACCTCGGAGAGGCGGTGGGAGAGCACCGCGCGCACCTCGGGCAGCTCGAGCGGACCGATGGGCGCCATCGGCGACAGCTCATGGAGCACGGCGAGCACGCGCTGGGGCGACTTGAGCGCGCGGGTGGCCAGGGCGCCGAGGTGCTCGAGCCAGTCTCGCCAGGTGGCCGACTTCGGCAGCGCGGCGAGCGCGTCGAGCAGCGGCAGGGCGAAGTGTTCCAGCGCGTCGAGGTCGGCGAGATCGCGATCGACCCGCTGCAGCTGCGCCTCGGTGGCGGTGGGGTTCTGCCGTTCTTTGCGTTTCTTCTGGCGCAAGCCCGACAGCCTTCGCCGCCAGCGATCGGTGCCGCCGATCACCGCGGCGTCGATGATCAGCCGCTCCCACCGCTTCGGAGCGCGCAGCTGACCGAGCACCGCCGGGGCGTCGACGTCACCGATGACTTCAGGGGCCTCCACCGGCGGAGGTGACTGCGCGCTCAGCGGCAAGAGCGACTCACTGGCCTCGGGCCGAATGAAACGATCGTCGGCCGCGGCGGGGGGCGCGCCGGAGGCCTCGAGGCGCGGCACCTGCGCGAGCGAGAGGTACTCACTGAAGCGGCGCGCCGACAGCTGCTCCTCGGCGCAGTGGAGCAGCGCCAACAGCGCGCGCCCAGACGGATCGGGGCGCGGCAGGCCCGAGCTGAACCACCGCGGAATGCCGGCACGGCGGAACGCATCTTCCAGCGGACCGCGGTAGGTGCCGGGGCTGCGCAGCAGCACGGCCATGTCATCGAAGCGAACGCCCTCGCGGGCGAACTCGAGCATGCGGCGGGCGATCTCCACGCACTCGCGCGCCTCACCCGGAGCCGAGAAGAAGTCCTGCAGTTTTCCCCTCTCCCCCGCGGGGGAGAGGGTCAGGGAGAGGGGCGAAAACAAGTTCCGCTGCAGCTCGTCGAGAGACGAAGTCCCCTCATTGCGAAGCGGCTGGGCCTCGACGCCCAGCATCTGGGCGAGCAAGTCGACGACGCCGACCTCATCGACGGGAGCGACCGCGAACACCTCGCTCGCGTGCCGCACCACCCCCTCGACGAACGCCTGCTCGAGCCCCGCGTCGAACCTCACGTCGATCAACACCAACGGAGTGCGGGGCGAGTTGGCCACACCTTCCGCCGCGAGCGCGTACACCATCGCGCGATCCGCGAGCTGACCGTCCTGGAGCGCCGTCTCGAACGCGCGCATCGCCTCGCCGAGCGCAGGCTCCACCGCCTCGGGTTTGACGCCCAACAGCCTCAGCTCCCCCACGGTGCGAGCGAGCGCGCGGGCGAGCCCCGGCCTTCCCTCCAGGGGCTCCAGCCGGTGCAGCAGCTCATCTTCCCCGAGCTCGTGGGCCACCCGCGCCCACAGCGCCTCGAGGGAGAGCGAGGACACCGCGGTCAGGCCCTGTTCCAGCAGCGCCGGCCGCGCCAGCTCGAGCGCGCACCGGTACAGGGTGGTGCGCCGCCAGCCGAAGATCGCCCTCTTGAGCGACCGGGTCAGCTCGGCGACGGTCTCGAACGAGGGCCCGATCAGCAGCGCATCACCGCTGGCCGGCAGTTCGCGCAGGAACGCCCGGGCCCGGGCAAGCCGCAGCTCACTTCGACGGCTCGTGACCAGGGCGCGCACGCAATGGACTCTGCCGGAAAGGAGAAACGCCGACGAGGAACAACATCCGCGCTAGAGGGCGGGACCGAAACCAGATGACTCGCCCGCTCGAAGCATGGATCAACCGGTGGTGGTGGCCGCTCCTGACAATCGGAGCAGGCCTGCACCTGACCGCCCTGTTCGGTCCTCTCACCGAGCCGGACTCCGCGCTCTACGCCACGGTGGCCAAGCACATGGCGCGGACCGGCGACCTCCTCAACCTGGTCGCCTACAACGGCGAAGACTGGCTCGACAAGCCGCACTTCCTCTTCTGGATCGCGTCGACCTCGATGCGGTTGTTCGGGGTGAACGAGGTCGCCTGGCGGCTGCCGTCGGTGGCCGCCTTCTTCCTGGGCGCGCACTACACCTGGCGGCTGGGGATGTTGCTGTTCGATCGCACGGTGGCGCGGGTGGCGGTGGTGCTGCTGCTGGTGAGCGAGCACGTGGTGCTGTCCGACGCCGACGTGCGCATGGAGCCGATGCTGGTCGGCCTGCTGACCGCGGCGGTCTTTCACCTGCTCGCGGCGCGGGGCGAGCGCTGGCTGCCGCACCTGGTCGCCGGAGCCGCGTTCACGGCGGCGGCGATGTCCACCAAGGGACCCTTCGTGGGGGTGGTGATCGCCGGAGCGCTCCTCGCGCACGACTGGCGCGCGCTGCTCAAGCCGCGCTGGGCGCTGGGGCTGCTCTTCGGAGCGCTCTTCCTGCTGCCGGTGCTGGCGGCGCTCTACCTGCAGTTCGACCTGCACCCGGAGAAGGTGATGTTCGGCCGCACCGGGGTGTCGGGCGTGCGCTTCTTCTTCTGGGACAGCCAGTTCGGCCGGTTCCTCAACACCGGGCCGCTCAAGGGCTTCGGCGATCCGAGCTACTTCTTCCACGTGGTGTTGTGGGCCTTCCTGCCCTGGTCGTTGTGGCTCTACTTCGCGGCCGGTTCGCGCCTTCGGGCGGCGCTGAAGAAGGAGCCCTCGCCGTGGGGCGGCCGCGACCTGCACGCGTGGGGCGCGGTGCTGTTGACGATGCTGGTCTTCACCCCGTCGCGTTCGCAGCTGCCGCACTACCTGAACATCGTCTTTCCCTTCTTCGCGCTCGGGGTGGCCACCTGGCTGGCGCGGCTGGAGAACGCGACGGCGAAGAAGTGGGCGACCGGCCTGGGGGTGGCGGTGAGCGTGGGGATGCCGCTGGCCACCGCGGGCCTGCTGATCTTCGTGCAGCCGAAGGGCTACGTCTGGGTCACCCTGGGCGTGCTGGCGATCGCCGCGCTGAGCTGGGCCGTCTTCCGCGGCCTCTCGGTGGAGGCGACGCTGGGCCGCGCGTTCCTCACCGCGGTCGCCGTGAACCTGGCGCTGCTGCACTCGTACCTGCCCTTCCTCTCGAGCTACCAGGTGGGCCGGCAAGCGGCGGCGCTGGCGAACACGCTCCCGCCGATGCGCACCGCGATGGTCGAGGTCTTGTCGCTCACCTTCGACTTCGGCTCGAACGCCCAGGTGGTGAACTGGACGGGCGACGACCTGGTGGTGGTGACGCGGGACGGGAAGCCGGCGCGGGTGTTGATGGCGGCGGTGACCAGGGCGGCGCTCGAGGCGCGCGGGCTGCAGGTGAACGTGTTGGGAACCTGGGACTACTTCCACGTCTCGATGCCCACGCTCGCGTTCCTGAACGCGCGCACCCGCGCTACCGTGGTCGAGCCGTGGGTCCTCGCCGAGGTCCTCCCGGGCTCACCCTGAGCCGCTTGGTGCTCGACGAC
>VFKJ01000281.1 GCA_009885595.1 Myxococcales bacterium
AGCCTTCGAGCGGCTACAAGGTCAACTGCCCGTGAGTGGTTCGACCCCTCTGCCCCACCCTCTCCCCCGCGGGGGAGAGGGTGAGCGTTGATCAAAGCGCGTAGAGCGTTCCGAACAACCGCCGCGCGGGTTGACCCTCGGTGTCCTCGATGAACGTCACGAACTGCTCGAGCACCTCGATCGAATCGGCCTGCTCGAGCAGCGCGTCGTCGCCCTTGAGCACGCCCCAGAACTCGACCAGCAGCGCGCCCGTCAACGCGCCGAGCACCAGCATCGCCGCCGTGCGCTGCCCCTCGGGCCGCTGCACGAAGTGATTGATCACCCCCTCCACCAGGTCCGCGGTGAGGGCGCCCATCAGCCGCCCGAGCTCCTGGAGCTGCGCGGCGTCCCGCTGCTCGTCTTCCTTCACCCGCGCCCTCCCCTTCGCCGAGAGATCCCGCACCACCGCCTGCGTGGTCGCCTTCGTGTGACTCGACGGCACCCGCTTCGGCGGCGCCACGTCGAACCCGTCCCGGTAGTACGAGTCAGCCGGCGGCGGCGGCCTGCGCGCCTTGGCCTTCTTCTTCGGCACCTCGACCACCACCCGCCCGCTCCCACCTTTGATCCGCATCGCCAGTCCCTTCGTTGAGTCGCGGGCCCAATGCCCGCGGCAAGGGTCAGCAGTGCAAGGCGTGCCAGCGCGCGCTCCCGAGGGAACTCGCGGGCGATCGACGGCGAGTTCGAGATGGGCTGAAGACGCTCCACCTTCGACTCTCACCTCCCGAGCGAACGGGCGGTCCGCTCTCCCTTGTTGGGGAGAGGGAGCCAGTCATGCGATACCGGTCGCGTGCCTACCGCCCTGCAGATCCCCGTCTCGCGGCTGCTCGCTGACGAGCAGTACGATCTCAAGCTCGAGCTGGTGGCCGGTCACGAAGGGCTCGACCACGCCATCAGCAGCAGCCGCATTCAGAAGCCCGGCCTGGCGCTGACCGGCTTCACCGAGCACCTGCACGCCGAGCGGGTGCAGGTCTTCGGCAACACCGAGATCAGCTACCTGCGCACCCTCACCGAAGAACAGCAGAGCGCGGTGCTCAGCAAGCTCTTCGAGAGCCGGCTGGCCTGCGTGGTGGTCACCAAGGGCCTCGAGCTGCCCGCGCCGCTGCTGGAAGGCTGCCGGAGGAACCGCCTCGCGCTCATGCGCACGCCCCTGGTCAGCTCGGCCTTCATCAGCCAGGTGCAGGCCTTCCTCGAAGAGGCGCTCACCGCCACCGGCAGCCTGCACGGCGTGCTCATCGACGTGTTCGGCGTGGGCGTGCTGATGCTGGGCAAGTCGGGCATCGGCAAGTCGGAGATCGCCCTGGACCTGGTGATGCGCGGCCACCGGCTGGTCGCGGACGACATCGTCAACCTCACCCGCCGCGCGGGCGACGTGTACGGCCACGGCAACGATCTCATCCAGCACCACATGGAGATCCGCGGCCTGGGCATTCTCAACATCAAGGACCTCTTCGGCGTCGCCTCGGTGCGCGATCGCAAGAAGATCGAGCTCATCATCGAGTTCGTCGAGTGGACCAGCTCCGCCGAATACGACCGCCTCGGGCTCGACGAGAAGCTGATGCCGCTGGTGGGCGTGGAAGCGCCGCTGGCGGTGGTGCCGGTGCGCCCCGGCCGCAACATGACCACCATCGTCGAGGTCGCCGCGCGCAACCACCTGCTCAAGCTCCGCGGCCATCACTCCGCGCAGGAGTTCGCCGAGAAGGTCACCCAGGCGATCTCCGGCTCGCGCGTGGGCGCCCCGATCAGCAGCTCGGTCGCCCGCCGCCATCACGACGAAGAGGAAGTCGAATGACGCGCACCGACCACGGAGCTGGCGCAGCGGTGAGTGACGCGGCGCCGCACGTCGTGAAGAGCATCATCGTCATCACCGGCATGTCCGGCTCGGGCAAGTCGACCGCCATTCGCGCGCTGGAAGACGCGGGCTGGTTCTGCATCGACAACCTGCCCGCCCCGCTGCTGATGAAGGTGACCGAGCTGGGCGAGTCGCGCGACCTGCTCGCCTTCGTGGTCGACGTGCGCGAAGGGCAGTTCCTCAAGGACGCGCCCCGCGCCATGGAAGAAGCGCGCCGCGCCGGCCACAAGGTCGAGGTGCTCTTCCTGGACTCGTCCGACGAGGCGCTCACCCGGCGCTACTCGGAGACGCGCCGGCGCCACCCGCTCTCGGGCGCAGGCACCGTCGCCGACGGCATCGCGCGCGAACGCGAGGCCCTGCAGGCCTTGAGGGATCAGGCCGAGCACGTGGTCGACACCTCCTCGCTCACGGTGCACGAACTGCGGCGCCAGGTGATGGCGCGCTTCGGCACCACCTCGCACGGGCTCTCGCTGAGCGTGATGTCGTTCGGCTTCAAGTACGGCGTGCCCAGCAACGCCGACATGGTGCTCGACGTGCGCTTCCTGCCGAACCCCTACTTCGTGCCCGAGCTCAAGGCCTTCACCGGTCACGAGCCGAACGTGGCGTCCTTCGTGCTCGACCGCCCCGACGCGGGGGTGTTCCTCGACAAGACGTACGAGCTGCTCGAGTTTTTGGTGCCGCACTACCAGCGCGAAGGAAAGAGCTACCTCACCGTCGCCATCGGCTGCACCGGCGGCAAGCACCGCTCGGTGGCCATCGCGCACGCGCTCACCCAGCGGCTCAAGCTGGCCGAGTTCGGGCAGCACGTGCAGCTGTGGGATCGCGACATCGAGAAGGAGTGAGAATGAGCGACGAGCTCACGCTGTACGTTGACGCGAACTATGACAGCCCCTGGGCGATGTCGGC
>VFKJ01000077.1 GCA_009885595.1 Myxococcales bacterium
CCTGGCGAAGGTGGAGCGCGTGGAGTTGGTCGCCGAGTAGCGACGTCCGCGGGGCCAGCGCTGCGTTTCAGTCAGCATCAAAGAGCCAGGCGGTGAAGGCGTCGCGCTTCTTGCCGCGCAGGGAGCCGTTCGGCGGGGTGACGTGCCAGCTCACCTTCAGAGGCCGGTAGACCCACGTACGGTCCGGCAGATGACCCGCCTGGTGGCTGGCAGATTACCCACCTGGCGGCTGGCAGATTACCCACGGCCGGGTATGGTGGCGCGGTGTCCCCCTATCGCGCGCGGCGGGCTGAGGCCCGGGTCACCGAAGCCCTCACCGACACCCGGGTGGTCGCGATCATCGGGGCTCGACAGGTGGGCAAGAGCACGCTGGTGAAGAAGCTGACGCGCACGAGACCTGGTGCGATCGAGCGGCGGCTCGATCGACCCAGCGACCTCCAGTCTGCTCGAGCCGATCCCGAGCTGTTCGTTCATCACCGCGAACTGCAGGTCATCGACGAAGTCCAGCGCGCACCCGAGTTGATGCTCGCGATCAAGGCAGAGGTCGATGAGGATCCTCGGCCGGGGCGTTTCCTTCTCACGGGCTCAGCCCGCCTCCTCGGCTTGCGCGCGCTGCCTGACGCACTCGTGGGCCGGATGGAGACGATCGAGCTGTGGCCCTTCTCCCAGGGAGAGATCGAACGGACGACGGATGACTTCGTCGACCGCGTCTTCGAGGAAGAGCCAGTGCTCGAAGGCGGGGGGAACACCGCGCGCGCGGACTACGTCGAGCGGCTCAGTCGTGGGGGCTTCCCCGACGCGATTCGCAGAGACGAAGGGCGGCGGGCTCGCTACTTCACTGCGTACGTCAACGACTTGATCGATCGTGACGTCCAGCAGCTCGCGGACATCCAGCGGCGCGACGCGCTCCACCTGCTGCTCAGAGCGCTCGCAGGACGCGCGGGCCAGTTGCTCAAGGTGGACGCCCTCGCTTCGGACCTGCGCCTGCCCACCACGACGGTCGAGCGCTACATCACGCTCTTCGAGGAGGTCTTCCTGCTCAAGCGCGTTCCTGCGTGGACCGCCTCGACCACCACGCGCGCGGTGCAGACGCGGAAGCTGATGTTCGTCGACACGGGACTTTGTGCGCATCTCATCGGGCGCACCGCGAAGCGGCTGCTCAAAGAGGATGGAGCCGTCGGTCCCCTGCTGGAGAACTTCGTCATGGGAGAGCTGGCCAGGCAGCTCGAGTGGTGCCAGACGCGCGCCTCGCTCCACCACTATCGAACGCGCGATGGCAACGAGGTCGACGCCGTCCTGGAGTCAGCTGATGGTCGGGTGGTCGGCTTCGAGGTGAAGGCCGGCATGACCGTGAGGACCGACGACTTCGCTTCTCTCCGCCACCTGCAACAGCGCCTGGGGGACCGGTTTCAGCTGGGTATCGTCTTCCACGCGGGCAAAGGCACGCTTTCCTTCGGCGAGCGTCTCCTCGCCGTTCCCATCGACGCGCTCTGGAGCCGCGTCCCTCGAACGCGTCGTTCCTGAACGGCAACGTGGTGCTCTTGTACGTACCCGGGCGCCGGTAGAGCTTTGCTCGGGATGAACGGGCCGGTCAGCTCCCCGCCGTCGGGACCTCGCCCTTCTGGCTGCGCCGCATCAGCGCCTCGTACGCCCGCGGCGCGAGCTTCGACACCCAGAAGGACAATCTCCCCACGTTGCCGAGCACGAGCTGCCGCTTGCGCGCCTTGCAGCCAGAGACGATCGCCCCCGCGACCAGCTCGGGCGTGAGCAGGCCACCGATGGGTACCTTCACGTTCTTGCGCAGCGGCGTGTCGATGAAGCTCGGGCACACCAGCAGCACGTTCACGCCCGCCTCCACCAGCTCCGCGCGCAGCGTGTCGAAGAACCCGTGCAGCGCGTGCTTGCTCGCCGCGTAGCCGGTACGCCCGAAGAGCGGCGCGAAGCCGGCCACGCTGGAGATGACCACCAGCTGGCCCTTCCGCTGCTGCACGTGCGGCAGCGCGGCGCGCGTGCAGTGCACCGAGCCGAAGAAGTTCACCTCCATCACCCGGCGCAGCACCTCGTCGCTCGTCTCGACGAAGGTGCTCCGATGGCTGATGCCGGCGTTGTTC
>VFKJ01000600.1 GCA_009885595.1 Myxococcales bacterium
CCTCACCCTCCACCACGTACTTCTGCGCGGTCAGCTCCTTGAGGCCCATCGGCCCGAAGGCGTGCAGCCGGGAGGTGCTGATTCCCACCTCGGCCCCCAGGCCCAGCTCGCCGCCGTCGTTGAAGCGGGTCGAGGCGTTCACCATCACGGCCGACGCGGTGACCTCACGGGTGAAGCGCTTCGCCAGCGCCTCATCCCGGGTGACGATCGCCTCGGTGTGTTCGCTGCCGAACGTCGCGATGTGCGCCAGCGCCTCGTCGAACCCATCCACCACCTTCACCGCGAGGATGAGCTCGAGGAACTCCCGGCCGAAGTCCTCGGGCTTTGCGGGCACCGCGCCTTCCATCAAAGCCAGCGCCCGCGGGTCGGCGCGCAGCTCCACGCCCTTCGCCCTGAGCGCCTTCGCCGCCGCCGGGAGGAACGTGGGGGCGATGGCTGAGTCGACGAGCAGGCACTCGGCCGCGTTGCACACCCCCGGGCGCGAGGTCTTGGCGTTGACGATGATGCGCTCGGCCTTCGCGAGATCGGCCGTCTGCTCCACGTAGACGTGGCACACGCCCTGGTAGTGCTTCACCACCGGTACCCGCGCGTGCTCCACCACGAAGCGGATGAGCCCTTCCCCGCCGCGGGGAATGCAGAGATCGATGAGCCCTTCGAGCTTGAGCAGCTCCAGCATCGACTCGCGATCGGTGGTGGGCACCAGCTGCACCGACTTCTCCGGCAGGCCCGCCTGCACCAGGCCCTCTCGCAGCGCGCGGGCGATCGCCTGGTTGGTGCGGAAGGACTCCGAGCCGCCGCGCAGGATGGCGGCGTTCCCGCTCTTGAGGCACAGCGCGGCGGCGTCGCTGGTCACGTTGGGCCGGGCTTCGTAGATCATCAACACCACGCCCAGCGGCAGCCGCTCCTTGCGCACCTCGAGCCCGTTGGGCCGAGTCCACCGCTCGGTCACTTCGCCGATGGGATCCGGCAACGCCGCCACTGATTCCACCGCGGCCGCCATCGCCTCCACCCGCGGGGCATCGAGCAACAGCCGGTCGAGAAACGCCGCGTTCTTCCCCGCGCGCTTCGCCTCGTCGAGGTCGGCCACGTTCGCCGCGCACAGGTCCGCGCTGGCAGCTCGCAGCGCCGCCGCCATCGCGCGCAGCGCCGCGTTCTTCTGCTCCGTGCTGGCACAGACCAGCACCCGCGCCGCGGCTCTCGACTCCAGGGCGAGCGTCCTCATGGAATCACTTCGGAGCCGGTGCCCACCCGCCTGGGTCCCTTCGGCGCGACCGGGGCGTCGAACGCCTTCGCTGAGCTCCACCGTCCATCGGAGTGCACCATCGAGTCCTTCTCGTTGAGGGCCTGGGCGGGCTGCGGAACGTCCTTCAGCGCGTCGAGGTGACGCTGGCTCTGCACCATCACGTAGTGCGCGCCGCAGAACATCGGGTTGGCTCGCACCCACGCGAGGCCGCGTCCGACGGTGGGGACATCAGAGGAACCGAGGAGCAGCACCGCCGCAACGAGGACGCTTCGCACGAGCGGAGGTCTAACAGGGATCGACGGTGCGCCTCGACTCAGCGGGGTGGCCTCGAAGGGCGCGGTGAGCCAAGGGGCAGCGGCGGGAGCTTCTTCGACCTGGCCCCTCGACGCGAAGCCTCCTTGTCCCAGGTGAACGAAGCGATGTGATGGTGACGCCAACGACGGCAGCCCGGGCGGGGACCCTGCTCCCCCCACGTAATCCGGTGATTACGTTTTTCGACGTGAGCGGAAAACGTAATCACAGGATTACGTCGCCGGAGACCCCCGCCCGCCGGCCACCATCACAACGCTTCGCTCACCTGGCATCAAGACGTGGGTGCCGAGGAGCCTCACCGGAAAGGGTATGGAGGGAGACCGTTCGTTCACCGCCTCGTCCTCGAGAGCCTGCCTGGCCTCCGTTCAATCGACAGCAGCCGCTCCTGCCCTGATCGCATAGAACGCGGAAACGCCATGAGTGACCGCGAAGCGATGTTCAAGGAGATGGTCCGTCAGTTCCCGGACAGCCCGATGGGCCACTTCTCACTCGGGCGCTTGCTCGTCGACGAGAAGCGCTGGGCCGAGGCGGTGGTGTCGTTGAGCGAAGCGGTGAAGCTCGACCCGCACTACGCCGCCGCGCACGTGGCGCTCGGCGATGCGCACGTGGGCGCGGGCCAAAAGGACGCCGCGAAGGCCGCCTGGCAGCGCGCGCTCGAGACGCCCCTGGGCAAACGAGACATGAGCCTGCAGTCAGACCTCGAGCAGCGCATTCGCGACCTCGACGACTTCTGACGATGACGACTCAGGGGCGCGGCGCGGCAGCGACGTTCCCGTGGTGCACGACCAGCCGCTGGGCCCGTGACGGCTGGTAGCCCTGCGCGGTGAAGAACGAGGGCCCCGGGGCCGCGGGCTTCCACGCCGGCGGCTCGGGCAGCTCGCGGAAGTTGGTCCCGCGCACGCGGTCGAACAGGTACCGGTGCCGGTAGACCTTCAGCGTCCACTGATAGAACGACTGCAGCGGCGGGAACATCCGGTAGTGCCACTGCCACACCTGGAACGCGTTGAGCCCCGCCAGCGCAGGCCCCTTGAGGATCGCCGGCCCCAGCGTGTGCAGCCTCGGGTTCGCGAACGCCTTCGCCAGCCGCTTCGCCGCGCGGGGCACCGAGTAGAAGTTCCGCGCCAGCCAGCGAATGCCTTCCTGCAGCTCGTTGGGCGTCATCTGCTGCGGGCGCACCACCACGTGATCCTTGCCCACGTACTCGTCGTAGTCCTCGGTGAGCAGCCGCCCTTCCAGCTTGTACTTCCGCCAGGCCGCCGTCCCGGGGAACGGAATCTCGGTGGTGAAGCTGCTGTGCAGCAGGTCGGTCTCGTCGAGGAACGCCAGGGTGCGCGCGAAGGTGTCGGGCGTGTCCTGGTCGAACCCGAACATCCAATTCCCCGAGGGGATGATGCCCGCCTTGAAGATCTCCGAGATCACCTCGCGGTAGTCGCCCGCCTCGGCCCGCTTGCCCTGGCGATCGAGGCTCGGCTGGTTGACCGACTCGTAGCCGCTCGAGATGAGCGCGCAGCCCGCGTCGTGCGCGTCGCGCAGCGCGTTCGAGTCACGGCTGAACTCGTGCCGCGCCTGCATGCCGAACGGCACCTTCTCCTTCTTCAGCGCCGCGAACAGCTCGCGCGCGTGATCAGGGTCGGCCGGCAGGTTGTCGTCGACGAAGTACAGCGCGCGAACCCACGACGGCCGCCGACGGATCTGCTCGAGCACGTGCGCGATCGGGTAGGTGCGGTAGCCGCGCGTCATCCGCTTGGCGAAGCAGAACCCGCACGCCTCCGGGCAGCCCCGGCTGGCGACGATGGGATAGGTGAACGCGCCGTAGCGCTCGCTGCGCATCAGATCGGTGCGCGGCGGCGGCAGCGTCGAGAGGTCCGGCGCCTCGTCGCGGTAGATGCCCTGCACCTTCTCGGGTGAGACCAGGAAGTCGTCGCAGATGCGCACCCACGAGGTCTCGCCTTCGCCGCACACCACGGCGTCCGCGTGCTCCAGCCCCTCCTCGGGGAGCGCGGTCACGTGATGCCCACCGATCACCACCGGCACGCCGCGCGCGCGGTACAGATCGGCCAGCGCGTAGGCCGCCTTGATCGTCGGCGTCGACGCCGAGATGCCCACCAGGTCCGTCGGCTCGTCGAAGAACAGCTGCTCGCGCAGCACGTCGACGATCGCGATGTCGAACGTCGAAGGCGTCACCGCCGCCAGCGAGGCGAGGCTCAGCGTCGGCACCTCCAGCTCCCACGGCAGGGTGATCAACTTGAGGCGGAGACGGCGCATCCGTCAGGGCTACCACCGAGCGCTCCGAGCGTCTCTGGATCCAGATCAAGACTTCAGGGCAGCTTGAAGCGCGCCACGCCCTCGCGCGCGAAGCTGCCCAGGTACAGCCAGCCTTCATGCTCGGTCGCGCTGGCGATGGGCGAGTAGCTGTCGGGCGCGTTTCGCTGGAACGACTCCACCGGCCTGCCCTCGAGATCCACCAGCAGCACGTAGGCGTGCCGCGCGGGCTTCGGCTGGAGCGCGTCGGGCAGCGCGGCCACGATGCGCCGCACGTTGGGCCAGTCGGCGAGCAGGTCGAGCGCGGGTTTGCGCGGGCTGCCGATCGCCACCCAGAAGCCGTTGCGCGAAGCAGACCAGCGCACGTTGTCCGGAAAGCCCGGCAGCGAATCGGTGAAGAGCTCCTTCTGCCCCGCCTTCGGCCCCTGCAGCCAGAGGCGCCACAGCTGGTAGGTGCCCGTCTCGGCCACTACCAGGAACGACTCGTCGCCCGAGAGCGCCACCCCGTTGGCGAAGGCGAAGCCCTCGGCCACGCGCGTGAGCTCCTTCGAGCCCGGCACGTACTTGAGCACCCGCCCCGTGGTCTGGTGCTCCAGCAGGTCTTCGGTGAACCGTTCGATCGAGTTCCGCGCCGACGCGTCGGAGAAGTAGATGGTGCCGTCCTTGGTGATGGCGAGATCGTCGACGAAGTGGAACGGCAAGCCGCCCTGCTCCGTCGCCAGCGTCTCCAGCTTTCCTGAGGGGCCCAGCGCCATCAGCCCGCCGTGCGCGTCGCAGATGATCAACCGGCCATCAGGGTGAAAGGCCATCGCGAGCGGGCGCCCCTTGGTGTCGGCGATCACCTCAGGGGTGTCGACGCCCACCTTCAGCTTCACCACCCGCCCGTCCTTCAGGCCCGCGAGCAGCGCTCCGTCGGGCGCGATGGTGATCGCCTCGGGACCGACCAGCTCCCTGGCCCACCACTCGACGGGCTGCAGCCGCTGGTTGGGCGCGTAGGGACCCTCCAGCGGAGCGGTCGCCGGCGGAGTCCACGCCACCGGCTCCACGGGCGAGACGAGCCAGGCCAGCGCCAGCAGGCCGGTCAACACCAACAACACCACCGCCGCCGCCTTGCGAATCACGAGGGCATCTTTCAGTCGAAGCGAGGCTTCATGGCAACAACCCCCACTGCAAGGGAGCGAGGCGCGCCACGAAGCGCGGCGGCGCGCCCAAGGACGGCTTGTAGACGGCGGCCTCCGCGGGCTCGAGGGAATCGAGCACCGGGCAGGCCGCGGAATATTGAACGTGCCCGACGTGCACCACGTTGGTACCCAGCGCGGGCGGGGCGTTGAGCAACGAGACCGCGTCACGGCAGCGGTTGGGCTCGTCGTACACGAAGTACGTGAGCGCGGTGAGCTGCTCCACCTGCGGCCCCAGCTGAAACCCCTCGGCGGTGCGCAGCGCGCGGCAGAACTCGCTCGAGAGCACGCGGCTCACGGCGACGGCGTTTACCTGAAAGAAGCTCTGCACCTGGGCCAGCTCGGGCGCGGAGCGCGCGGGCGAGAGCTGCTCGGCGGTGGCGGCGGCGCAGACCGCGTCACAGCTCTTCCACCAGTTGGGCGTGGTGGTGACGCTCGCGTTGCCGAGGCCGAGGGCGTCCACGCAGGTGCCGCTGGTCGCGTGACGGAAGAAGAGCGTGTACCCGCCGCCCTGGAGCGCCTGCTTGAGCGTGAGCGCGCGCGTGGTGCTGGCGGGCGCGCTGGTGCACAGCGTGCCGACGCAGGCCCAGGCGGTGTACGTGTAGACGCGGGCCGCGAGCGGCAGGTTCGGCAGCAGGCGATCGAGGCGCTCGCTGGTGCCGGTGCCGGCGCCGTCGAACACCACCGTGGCGTTGACGTCGTTGATCCCGCTGGGCGGGCCGTTGAGCGTGCGCAGCACCTTCACCCGGGGCGCGGTGGTGCTCCAGGAGAGCTCGAGGTTCTGCCGATCGGCGCTGATCGCGGTGGTGAGCGCGCCGAGGCTCAAGCTCACGCCCCCGTCCTGCGGAGCCACCACCGCCACGCTGGGCGCGGTCGCCCCGCACTTGTCGCACGAGTTGCAGTTGAACACCGCGTAGTACGTCGGCTGCGAGGAGAGGTTGCTGATCAGCTCGGTGGTGGCCGAGGAAGGCCCCGCGTACAGCAAGGTGCCCTCGTTCACGCTGGCGGGCGCGCTGCCGACCTTCTTGAACACCTTCACCTGCTCGAACGCGGTGGAGAGCTCGGGCGGATCCCACTGCAGGCGCAGCTTGTCGCCGTCGAAGGCGGCGGTGAGGTGGGTGATCTCCGCGGCGGGGGCGATGGTGTGCGCCCCGCGCAAGGAGCGCACGGTGGCGGCGGTCTTCGACCAGGTGCCGTCGGCCGCGCGGCCCCAGAGATGCCACGAGAACGGCCCGCAGGTGCCCGGGAGGTTCGCGTCGATGAGCTTCAGCTCCTCGCCGAGGGAGAGGATGACCCCGCTCCCGCCCAACGCATCGCCCACCTTCCCGTCGCCAGGCGCGGTGGGATCTTCATTGCCCAGCACGCGCGCCACCAGGGTCGAGGTGGCGTTGGTGCCGTGCTCCCAGGTGAGGGTGGCCACGCCCGGCGCGAGCGCGAGGTCTGAGCGGGCGGGCGGCTCGACGTAGGTGATGCGCGGAGGCCCGCAGGCGGCGAGCGCGATCGCCAACGAGAGGCACGTTCGAGGCGACATTGCAGACTTTTCTAGCAGACGGCCGGGGAGAGGGTCAGTACCCGCTGTTGTCGTAGTACCCAGCCTGCGCCACCGGCCGACCCTTCAACTCCGCCGCGCGCCGCATCATCTGAACGAAGTCCATCCGCTCGCGATCGCCGTTCGTCGCGCCCGCCGCGAGCTCGGCGATCGCCGAGAGGCTCCAGCTGCCGATGGCATTTCCACGCAGGGTGTCCGCCCCCAGCGCGACCGCCGAAGCGAAGCGCAGGTCGCCCCCCGCTTCCTCGAACGCGCGCGACACCGCACCGCGAACGATGGGCTGATTCACCTCGAACACCTCGCGCGAGTCCGGCAGCTGCCCGCGCACCGCGACGCGGCCCAGCGCGCCGCTCGCCGAGGTGAGCGTCACCTCGTACAGCGCGGTGACGGTGTGGCCCGAGCCGAGCTCGCCCGCGTCGACCTGGTCGTTGCGGAAATCGGCGTCGGCGATGGCGCGGTTCTCGTAGCCGAGCAGGCGATAGCTCGAGACCACCTTCGGATCGAACGTCACCTGCACCTTCACGTCCTTGGCGATGACCTCGAGGGTGCCCATGAGCTGCTGGCGAAAGGCCTTGTCGATCGCCTGCTGGGAGTCGACGTAGAGCGCCTGCCCGTTCCCCTTGTCGGCGAGCTGCTCGAGCGCGCCGCCCTGGTAGTTGCCCAGCCCGAAGCCGACGGTGGTGAGGGTGACGCCTTCTTCGACGTGCGCGTGCACGGCGGCGAGCATCTGGTCGGGCGTGAGGTTGGGGCCGATGTTGGTGTCACCGTCGGTGAGCACGATCACCCGGGTGGTGGTGCCGCGCTGCACCTGGCCGACCGCGAGCTGGTAGGCGAGCTCCATGCCCGAGCCCATGCTGGTGCCGCCGCCG
>VFKJ01001213.1 GCA_009885595.1 Myxococcales bacterium
GCCGTGGAAAAGGCCGCCCGCGGCCAGCCCGCCTGAAAATCTGGGAGAGGGCTGAGCGTCCCTTTTCTTCGCGTTGACGCGCGCCGACACCGACCTTATACAAACCCTATACATGGGTTCGGTCGCCGTCATCGGAGGAGGCTTCGGGGGACTGACCGCCGCCGCGGAGCTGGCGAGGTCGGGCCACGCGGTGACGCTCTTCGAGGGCTCCAGCACGCTCGGAGGAAAAGCCCAGGTCCTCCACTCAGCCGTCACCCTCGACACCGGGCCGACGCTGCTCACCCTGCCCGAGGTGGTCCGCTCCACCTTCGAGCGAATCGGCGCCAGCGATCTCCTCCCCGCCTTCCACCGGCTGCCGCTGCAGGCCCGCTACACCTGGGCGCACCAGCCCGGCCGCACCTTCGAGTGCTTCGAAGACCTCGCCCCCACGCTCGCCTCCGCCCAGGCCTTCGGGGAAGCGCGCGCGCTCGAGCACTTCTACGCCGAGGCCGAGGGCATCTACCGCTCCGCCGGAGAGCCGTACCTCGAGGCCCCGCTGGAAGGCCTGCCCTCGTTCCTGCTGCGCGCCCTGCGGCGCGGGCCGGCCTCGTTCCTCTCCGGAATGCAGCTGGGCACGCTCGACGCGCTGGCGTACCGGCACTTTCGCTCTCCAGAGCTGCGGCAGTTCGTCAATCGCTTCGCCACCTACGTGGGCGCGTCGCCGTACCAGGCGAGCGCCGCCTTCGCGATGATCGCGCACCTCGAGCGCGCGGAGGGCGTGCACCACGTGCAGGGCGGCATGGGGGCGCTGGTGCGTGCGCTGCACCAGGCGCTCGAGCGGCTCGGCGTGGACTTGCGCTTCGGCCAGCGCGCGCGCTGGGAGTCGCGCCGCCGCGAGCTCGTCGCCGGTCCAAAGGGAGGCGAAGAGGTGTTCGACGCGGTGGTGGTCAACGCAGATTCGCTCGCCGACGAGCCGCTGGGGACGCGCGAGCTGGCGATGTCGGGCTACGTGGCGCTCCTGGAGGTCGATCGCCGGCTGCCGCTCGCGCACCACCACGTGGTGTTCGGCGGCGACTACCCGCGTGAGTTCGGCGAGCTGTTCTCGGGCGAAGTGCCGAGCGATCCATCGGTGTATTTCTGCCACCCCGCGGCGACGGACGAGACGATGGCGCCGGCGGGGAAGAGTGGGGTGCTCGCGATGGTGAACGCGCCTGCCCTGCGCAGCGAGGCGGACGCGCTGCGCTGGCCTGAGCACGCGGCGAGGTTGCGGGAGCGTTGCCTGAAGACGTTGCTCTCGCTGCACCCCGCGCTGCGGCGCGCCGAGGTGAAGGTGCTCGGCGAGCGCACGCCGGTGGACCTCGCGGCGCGCGGGGCTCCGGGCGGATCCATCTACGGCTTCCTTCCGCACGGGCGGCTCGCTGCGTTCGAGCGGCCGCCGATGCGCTCGAAGACGCCCGGGGTGTTCTTCGCGGGCGGCAGCACCCACCCCGGTGGCGGAGTGCCGATGGTGATGTTGTCGGGCCGCTTCGCCGCGCAGCTGGCGCAGGAACATCTCCTCCCTCTCCCCTCCAGGGGAGAGGGTCGGGGTGAGGGGCGAACCCCAGTCGAGGAGGCGCTTCGATGATCTGGGCCCTCCTCGCGCTCGTCGTCCTCGCGCTCTCGTGGAAGCAGCTGGTGCGGCTGCTGGTGCGCGCGCGCCTGGGTCCCTACCGCGTGCAGGTGAACGTGGTCGATCCGAAGCTCCCGCGCACCTCGTCGGCCCCGCGCACGGTGGCGGTGCTGGGCGGCGGCCTCGCGGGCATCTCCGCGGCCTCGACGCTCGCGGCCCGCGGCTACTGCGTCACGATCTTCGAAGCGCAGCCCTACCTCGGGGGAAAGCTCGGCTCCTGGCCGGTCAAACTCTCCAGCGGTGAGACGGAGTGGGTGAGCCACGGCTTCCACGCCTTCTTCCGGCACTACTACAACCTCAACCGGTTCCTCGACGCGCTGGGGATCCGCCAGAAGTTCCGCGCCATCTCCGACTACCGCATCGTCTTTTCCGGGGGCGACGAGCTCTCGTTCGGCGAGGTCGACACCACGCCGGTCCTGAACCTGCTCTCGCTCGCGCAGCGCCGCGTGTATCGCCTCAAAGACGCGCTCAAGTCGCCCACGCGCGACCTGCTGGGCCTGTTCCTCGAATACGACGCGAAGAAGACCTTCGAGCAGCTCGACGGCATGTCGTTCGCGCAGTTCGATCGCCTCGCGAAGTTGCCGCCGCGGCTCAAGCTCGCGTTCAACACCTTCGCCCGCGCCTTCTTCTCCGACGAGCACCGCCTGTCGATGGCCGAGCTGGTGAAGAGCTTCCACTTCTACTTCCTCGGGCACGACGGCGGCCTCACCTACGACCATCCTGTCGAGGACTACGAGGCGTCGCTGCTCACGCCCATCCGCGCGCACCTCTCGAAGCTGGGGGTGACCTTGAGGCTCGGCACGCGGGTGACGCAGCTGGCGCGGGAAGAGGGCGTGTTTCAGGTGAACGGTGCGCCGTTCGATCGCGTGGTGCTCGCGACCGACGTGGTGGGCACGAGGGCGATCGTCACCGGGGCGCGCGGGCTCGAGGGCCTCGCGCCGAAGCTGGGCACCCTCGAGCCGGGCCAGCGCTACGCGGTGCTGCGGGTGTGGATCGACAAGGCGGCGCGTAAGACGTTGCCGGTGTTCGTGATCTCCGATCGATTGCGGCTGCTCGACGCCATCACCTTCTACGAGCGCACCGAGGCGGAGTCGGCGCGCTGGGTCGAGCGCCACGGGGGCTCGGTGCTGGAGCTGCACAGCTACGCGGTGCCCGACGACATTCCAGATGATCAGGTCAAGCCGCTGCTGCTGGCGGAGTCGGTGAAGTTCCTCCCCGAGCTCGAAGGCATGAAGGTGCGCGACGAGCACTTCCAGCTGCGGCGCGACTTCACCTCGTTTCACCTGGGCGCCGATGCGAAGCGGCCGGGCACCCAGAGCGGCATCCCCGGGCTGGTGTGCGCGGGAGACTGGGTGAAGCTGCAGTTCCCCTCGATGCTGCTCGAGGCGGCGTTCAGCAGCGGCCTGGTGGCGGCGAACTCGCTGCTGCGCGCGGATGGCTTGCAGGAAGAGCCGGTGGAGTCCGTCCCGCTGCGCGGCCTGCTCGCGGGAGTGCCGCCCCCGCCCACCCGGAGCCGTCTCCTGTCTCCCTCTCCCCTCGGGGGAGAGGGTCGGGGAGAGGGCTTGCCATGAACGTCATCCTCGTGGGCGCGGGCCTCGCCAACGGCCTCCTCGCCGATCGCCTGCTCGCGCAGCACCCCTCTCTCGATCTCCTCGTCCTGGAAGCCGGCCCCACCCCGGGCGGCGAGCACACCTGGTGTTTCCACGAGCACGACGTCCCCGCGCACACGCTCGAGTGGCTTCAACCCTTCGTCTCCGCCTCCTGGGTGGGGCACGAGGTCGCCTTCCCCGGACTGAAGCGCTCGCTCCCGGGCGGGTACTCCGCGATTCGCTCTGAAGACTTCGCCGCGCGCCTCACGCAGCACCTGGGGCCGCGCCTGCGCACCAACACGCCGGTGCGCGAGGTGACGCCGACCTCGGTCGTCCTGCGCGACGGCGCCACGCTCACCGCCGACGTGGTCATCGACGGCCGCGGCTTTCCCCCCGACGCGCCAGGTGAGCGCGGCTACCAGAAGTTCCTCGGCCGCGACCTGCTGCTGCGCGCGGCGCACGGGCTCACCCGCCCGCTCCTGATGGACGCGACGGTCGAGCAGCGTGACGGCTTCCGCTTCATCTACGTGCTCCCGTGGGACGAGCGCCGGGTGCTGGTGGAAGACACCCGCTACAGCGACACCGCCACGCTCGACGTGCCCCGCCTGCGCGACGACATCGACGCCTGGCTCGCGGCGCGTGGCTGGCAGACCGAGCGCGTGCTCCGCGAGGAAGCGGCGGCGTTGCCGATTCCGCTCTCGGGTGAGGCACCTCGACCCCAGACCCGCCCGACGGTGGGCGTGGCCGCGGGCTTCTTTCACGCGACCACGGGCTACTCGTTGCCCTTCGCGGCGGCCACGGCTGAGCTCGTCAGCGCGCAGGCCGAGCTCCAGCCCGCGCACCTGATGTCCCTGCTCGACGACGCCGCCTCGAGGCACTGGCGCTCGATGGGCTTCTTTCGCCTGCTCAACCGGATGTTGTTCAAGGGTGCAGAGCCGGCCGGCCGCGTGCGCGTGTTCGAGTCGTTCTACCGGCACGAAGCCGAGGTGATCGAGCGCTTCTACGCGGGGCGGCTGAGCTGGACTGACAAGCTCTCCGCGTTGCGCCGCGGCGCTCCCACGGTGCCTCCGGTGCGCGCGATGCGGGCGGCGTTCTCGATTTAGAGGACTGGCAGTCACCGGACGAAATCTCACGCTACACTGCCGCGCCATGTTGACCGCCCTCCTCGCGCTCTCGCTCTGCCAGCTGCCTTCCCCCATGGACTTCATCGACAACACCGAGATCGGTGACGCCAGGCAGTACATCGGCCTGCGCAGCCGGGGCGTGTACGAAGGCCACCTGGTGGACACGGCGAAGGGAGACACCGTCGTCTCCGGCAGCTGGAAGATGAAGGGCGACACCATCGAGGTGAAGGCCACCGGCTGCAAGGGCCCCGCCTGCAAGGAAGCGAAGAAGGACTACACCGCGAAGGTGGGCGTCGCCGCCGCGCGCGCGATGATTCTGCAGTCCAACGCCCCTCCGCCGTTCTTCCCCTCCGGCAGCTACTACTGCCACTACCTGGGGTGTGAGCCGCGCATCGGGGTGGAGATCGTCAGCAAGGGCGCGAACCTGAAGGCGCTCCACGCGGTGGAAGACGCGCTCATCGAGCGCAACCACGGCCGCAACACCACCGTGGTGTGGATTGGCCCGCGCACCGACGCCGACACCGCCAAGTCGCGCATCGAGATGTGCGGGAGAGATTTGGAGAAGGGCAAGGCGGCGCTCGAGCTGCTCAAGGGCGACCTCGCCACCGCCCCCTGGTTCGGCGAGTACACCGTGGGCGAGGCGCCCGCGAAGGACTGCCTGTGGGACGTGCGCGTCTACGTGCGTGACGACGTGCAGCCCCCGCCCCGGAAGACCAAGCGCTGAACCTCGCGGTGACGCCTGGCCTGAGGGGCGACTACTTCTCCGCCTTCGTCGCCGTCACCACGGCCGGGCCCGACTCGACGGGCCTGGGCGGAACGGAAGGCGGCTCGGTGATGGCGTCCTTCGTCAGGGCCACCAGCCCACTGGGCGGCTCGGTGACGGCCTGGGCCGGTGCGGTGGGAATGATGGACAACCTCGGCAGCTCGGAGTCGGCGTACTGAATCAGCGCCGCCACCAGCGTGAGCACCAGCGGGCCCATGAAGATGCCGGCGAAGCCGAACACGCTGAGGCCGCCCAGCAGGCCCACGAAGACCAGCAGCGTCGACGCGTTCGAGCTGCCCGAGATGATCAACGGGCGGATGACGTTGTCGCTGCCCGCCACCAGGATGATGCTCCACAAGGTGAGGAACACGGCCCAGCCCGTCGAGCCCTGGGCGACCAGGGTGATGGCCGCGGGCACCCACACCAGCGCCGTGCCCACGATGGGAATGAGCGAGGCCATCGCGCCCACCGCGCCGAACACCAGGGGCGAGGGCAGCCCCGCGATGGCGAAGCCGATGCCCACCAGCGTGCCCTGGACCAGCGAGGTGACCGCGGTGCCCAGCACCACCGCGCGCGTGACCCCGCCCAGGGTGCCGGCGAGCTCGACCTTGCGATCCGCCGTCATCGGCACCAGGCGAATGCCGCGCGCGAGCATGCCCTTGCCGTCGCGCAGGAAGAAGAAGAGCAGGAACATCGTGAGCGCGAACTGGGTGATGATGTTGAACGCGCCGACCACCACGGTGCCGCCCAGCGACGCGATCTGCTGCAGCAGGCCCTGCGCCGCTTCGGAAGCGGACGCGATGATTTGATCCTTCGACAGCGAGGTGAACTCGCCGGTCTTGGTGAGCACCGCCTGCACCGGGCCCAACTCGAGCATCATCTGCAGGGCGGGCAGGCGGCGGGCGGCGGCCTCCGTCTGGAAGCGCGCGAGCAGCTCTCCGGCCTGGCGCAGGAAGGTGAACACGAAGAGCGTCACCGGCCCCGCCACCACCAGGAACGCGGAGATGGTCAGCACCCCGGCCGCCAGCGGCGGCTTCTGGCCTCTCGCCAGCAGCCTGGCGTTCGCCGGGTGCAACATGAAGGCGAGCAGCGAGGCCCACATCAGCGGGGCGAAGAACGGCAAGAGGATGCGAAAGGTGACGACCCCGAGCACCGCGGCGGTGACGAGGGCGAAGACGCGCGCGTAGTAGTGGGAAGGCGCCAGGGTACTCATGGGGCGCGTCGTAGCAGGGGTGAGCGGCTTAGTACCGCGCGAGCGTCACCAGCCAGGGGGCGGGAAGGTCGAGCTGCACTCCCGGCACGAAGCCCGGCGGCGGGGGCGGGGCCGGGTGACCTGGCGGCGGGCGATAGGGCTCGAGCTTCTTCTTGAGGGCGTCGCGGCGCTCCATCAACTCGGCGCGCTCGGCCGCCATCCCGTTCTCGAGGTTGTTGGCGGCGGTCAGGCACAGCAGCGCCGCCAGCAGCGAGACGCCGCCCAGGCCGGTGAGCACGACCCCGATGGTGAGCAGCGTGGTCGCCGCGAAGGCGCCGCTGCTCGCCCCGAAGATGAGCAGCGGAATGCCCGGCAGCAGCAGCACCGAGAACGCGAAGCCCGAGGCCATGCCGATCACCAGGCCCTGGGGGTAGTGCGGCTTGAGCAGCTGGATGTTCCCGTCGAGCACGCGGACTTCACGATCGAGCGCGGCGAGGTCCGCCTCGGTGAGGGGGGTGTCGTCGCTCAGCAGCCTCGCCGAGGGCTCGGCGCACAACGTCAGCAGGAGGGCGAGGGCGAGCATGGGTGAGGCTTACAACAACCCGTTGGTGTGCGCCGGGCGCTGCGTCAGAGTGCCGCTCATGCCTTCGCTCCTTCGTGCGCTCGCCTGTGCCACGTTGTTCGCCGCCACC
>VFKJ01000860.1 GCA_009885595.1 Myxococcales bacterium
AGCCAGGGTTGCAGGTGCCGATGCTGCACGCGCCGCCCGCGCAGATCGGCGTCGCGTTCGCGCGCAGGCACGGCGTATTGCAGGCGCCGCAGTGGAGCAGCGAGGTCATCTTGTCGAAGCCGTCGTCCACCACGGCGTCGCAGTCGTTGTCCTTCTCGTCGCAGACTTCGGTGGTGGGGCTCAGCGGCGTGCACTGCTGCGCAGCGCCGTTGATGCAGTTGGTGATGGTGCGGCGGCATTCCCCGGCGCCGCAGGTGGTGTCGCCCAGGTCCTCGTCGGTCATGCCGTTGCAGTCGTCGTCGCGGCCGTTGCACGACTCGGTGCTGGGCACGGGCGCGGTGCAGGCCTCATAGCCGTTGGGAGGGCGGCAGGTGCGCACGCCGCTGCAGGTGCCGAAGGTGTTGGTCTCGGAGCACGGCATCGTCTGGCCCGCGCTCGACGCCACGCACTCACAAGTGCCCGAGGTGGGCTGGCACTGTTTGGTCACGTAGGCGCCGTTGGTGTCAGTGCCGTCCGCGCAGCGGTAGCTGGTGGGGCACTGGCCATCGAAGCTGCAGTCGCGCGAGCACACCTTGGTGCCGCCGATCTCCAGGCAGCGATCGCCGGGGTACGCGCAGTCGACGTTGAGCGCGCACGGCTGACAGAGGCCGGGGATCTCCGGCACGCAGGCAAAGCGATCGTTGTTCGCCAGCGCGGTGCAGAGGTCGCCCGCCTTGCAGACCGCCGCGCACTTGCGAAAGCACACCATCGCCTTGCCCGGCAGCTTGTCGCACAGCGACGACTCGCACTCTTCGTCGCCGCCGCACGCCTCACCTTCCGCTTTCAGGGTGTTCGTCACGGGCGCTCGTCCACAACCGCAGGACGAGGCGAGACCGAGGGAAAGCAGAACGACGGCGAGTCGAGGGAACGACATGGAAGCTCCTGGGGCACCGGTGTGGGGCGGGACGCCGGCGGCGATGCACCCCAGCGTAGCCCGGGACTCCCCCAACACCGCACGCGCGCCGGTTGGCGCGCCGCGTCACCTACAAGGGAAGCATTGCCCGCGTTTGGTTTCAGCGGCCGGGCTTCACCATCTTCTCAGGCACCACCCAGGCGTCGAACTGCGCTTCGGTCAAGAACCCGCTGGCGAGCGCCGCGGCCTTGAGGGTGGTGCCTTCGTGGTGGGCGCGGGCGGCGATCTTCGCGGACTTCTCGTAGCCCAGGTGCGGGGCGAGCGCGGTCACCAGCATGAGCGACTCGTTCACGTGGGCTGCGATGCGCGCGAGGTTGGGCTGCAGGCCGCTCACGCAGTGCGCGCGGAACGAGTCCATGCCTTCGGCGAGCAGCCGGCAGGACTGCAGGAAGGCGTTGATGACGAGCGGGCGGAAGACGTTGAGCTCGAGGTGTCCGTTGGCGCCGCCCAGGCAGACCGCGGTGTCGTTGGCGATCACCTGCACGCAGGCCATGGTGAGCATCTCGGCCTGCGTCGGGTTCACCTTGCCCGGCATGATGCTCGAGCCCGGCTCGTTCTCCGGCAGCTGCAGCTCACCCAGGCCCGCGCGCGGCCCGCTGCCCAGCAGGCGCAGGTCGCTGGCGAACTTGAACAGGCTCACCGCCAGCCCCTTGAGCGCGCCGTGCGCGTGCACCAGCGCATCGCAGGTGGCGAGCGCCTCGAACTTGTTGTCGGCGGTGCGCACGCTCAGCCCGGTGAGGGAGGCCAGCTCGGCGGCGGCCGCCTCGGCGAAGCCTTCGGGCGCGTTGAGGCCAGTCCCCACCGCGGTGCCGCCCAGCGCGAGCTCGCCCAAGTGCGGGAGCGCCGCCTCGAGGTGAGCGCGCGCGTGCCGCAGCTGCGAGACGTAGCCGGAGAACTCCTGGCCCAGGGTGAGCGGAGTGGCGTCCTGCAGGTGGGTGCGGCCGAGCTTGACGATGTTCGCGAAGGCGGTCGCTTTCTCCTGGGTGACCGCGGCGAGGGCGTCGAGCGCGGGCAGCACCCGGGTGGTGAGGGCGGTGAGCGCGGCGAGGTGCATCGCGGTGGGGAAGGCGTCGTTGCTCGACTGGCTGCGGTTGACGTCGTCGTTGGGGTGCACCAGGCGGGCGTCTCCGCGCGGACCTCCCAGCAGCTCCGAGGCGCGGTTCGCCAGCACCTCGTTCACGTTCATGTTGCTCTGGGTGCCGCTGCCGGTCTGCCAGACGGAGAGCGGGAACTCGAGGGCGTGCTGCCCGCCCAGGACCTCGTCGGCGGCGCGGGAGATGGCGTCGGCCTTCTTTGCTTCGAGCCCGGCCAGGCGCACGTTGACCGCGGCGGCGGCCTTCTTCACCTGCACCAGCGCGACGATGAGCTCGCGCGGCATCTTCTCTTCGGAGACGTGGAAGAAGTGGAGCGAGCGCTGGGTCTGGGCGCCCCACAAGCGGTCGGCCCTCACCTCGATGGGTCCGAACGAGTCTTTCTCGGTGCGCGTGGTCATGGGGCTGACGTAACGCCGGGGCCCGAAAACCTCAAAGCTCCGCGAGCCGCGCGATGCGGCGATCGCCGTCGAGCCCCAGGCCGATGAAGAACACCCCGGCCGACTGCGCGGCGGCGCGATCGAAGCGGGAATCACCCACCATCCACGCCTCGCTGGGGGCGACCTGCAGCTCCCGGCACGCGAGCTCGACGAGATCCGGCGCGGGCTTGGCCTTCGCCACGCGATCGGCGGTGGCCAGCGAGGTGAAGAGCCCCTCGAGCCCCGCCCGGGTGAGGATCTTCGCGGCCAGCGGGCTGACGGTGTTGGTGACCAGCGCGAGCCTCACGCCGGCTTGCTGTAGCCGGTCCAGCAGGGGCCGCGCTTCCGGGTTGACCCACATCGCGTCGAGGTGGCGGGCGAACTCGTTCACGTAGAACGCGTCGAGCTCTTCCACCGTGCACTTCAGGCCGAACACCGGCACGTCGGCGGCGGTGCCCTGGCCGAAGGTGGGAAAGAATTCCTCGCGGGTGAGCGCCCGCCCGCGGAAGCGCACGCCGGCGGCCTCGCAGACCTTGAACCAGACCTCTTCGCTCTTCACGAGGACGCCATCCATGTCGAACAGCACTGCGCGCGGGGGCATCGGCGCGCGTTATGTCACGCGCATGGCCGAGGAATTCAAGTTCTGCCCGCGTTGCGGAAGCCCCCTGGTGGCCCAGGAGCACCACGGCCGTTCTCGCAGGCTGTGCGAGGCGGCGGCTTGCGGCTTCGTGCAGTGGGGAAACCCCACCCCGGTGGTGGCCGCGATCATCGAGCACGAAGGACAGGTGCTGCTCGCGCGCGGCAAGAACTGGCCGGAGAAGATGTTCGCGCTGGTGACCGGCTTCCTCGAGGCCGGCGAGAGCGCCGAGCAGGGCGTGCTGCGCGAGGTGAAGGAAGAGGTGGGGCTCGAGGGCGAGGTGGTGTCGCTGGTGGGCGTGTACCCGTTCGAGCTGCGCAACGAGCTCATCATCGCCTTCCACGTGCGCACCGCGGGCCCCATCACGCTGGGCGACGAGCTGGCGGCGTACAAGTTGATCCCAAAAGAGAAGCTGAAGGCGTGGCCGATGGGCACCGGGCTCGCGGTGCAGGCTTGGATTGATCGCGGGTTCAAAGGGGCCAATATCGCTCCATGAACTTCGAGCCCAGCCCCCGCAGCCGCGAGTTTCTCGAGCGCGTTCAGCAGTTCATCGTCGATCACATCGAGCCCATCGAGGCGCAGTACTGGCGCGAAGTTCACGAGAACAACCCCACCGGTGACTGGACGAAGTGGCGCATTCACCCCACCGTCGAGGCCCTCAAGGCGAAGGCGAAGGCGCAGGGGCTGTGGAACCTGTTCGTGCCTGATCCCAAGCTGGGCGCGGGCCTGAGCACGCTCGAGTACGCGCCCATCGCCGAGGCCACCGGGCGCAGCCTGATGGCGCCTGAGATCTTCAACTGCAACGCCCCCGACAGCGGGAACATGGAAGTGCTGTACCGCTACGGCTCCGAGGCG
Organism: Myxococcales bacterium; assembly: GCA_009885595.1. Lineage (GTDB taxonomy): Bacteria > Myxococcota > Myxococcia > Myxococcales > Myxococcaceae > Archangium_A. The sequence continues at coordinate 3,955 of VFKJ01000860.1, forward strand.
CAGCAGAAGAAGTGGCTCGCGCCGCTGCTCGCCGGGGAAATCCGCTCGGTGTTCTGCATGACCGAGCCCGAGGTCGCCTCGTCGGACGCGACCAACATGGTGGCCACCGCGGTGGTCGAGGGCGACGAGATCGTCCTCAACGGACGCAAGTGGTGGACCTCGGGCCTGGGCGATCCGCGCGCGAAGGTCGCCATCTTCCTGGCCCGCACGCCCGACGCCAACGCCGACCGCCACGCGCAGCACTCGATGGTGCTGGTGCCGCTCGACACCCCCGGGGTGGAGATCCAGCGGATGGTGAAGGTGTTCGGCGACTACGACGCGCCGCACGGGCATGGCGAGGTGCTGTTTCGGAACGTGCGGTTGCCGCTCGACGCGGTGATCGCCGGGCCAGGTCGCGGCTTCGAGATCGCCCAGGGGCGGCTGGGGCCGGGGCGCATTCACCACTGCATGCGGTGCATCGGCGCTGCGGAGAAGTCGCTCGAGCTGATGATCGATCGCGGCGCGGCGCGCACGGCGTTCGGCAAGCCGCTGATCAACCTCGGTGGAAATCGCGAGCGCGTGGCGGAGGCGAGAGTGGCGATCGATCAGGCGCGCCTGCTCACGCTGCACGCGGCGTGGAAGCTGGATGAGCTCGGCGCCCTGGGCTCGATGACGGAGATCGCGGCGATCAAGGTGGTCGCGCCCTCGATGCTGCAGAAGGTGGTCGACGACGCCATTCAGCTTCACGGCGGCGCGGGCGTCTCGCAGGACACCCTGCTCACCGGGTTCTTCGCGCAGGCCCGCTCGCTGCGCCTCGCCGATGGTCCTGATGAAGTGCACAAGGGCCTGATCGCCAAGCTCGAGCTGCGCAAGCGCGGGCACCGCTGATGGCGCTCACGGCGGTGCTGTACGATTTTCAGATCGCGCTCTCGAACGTGGATCGTTCGGTGGAGCAGCAGCTGTCGTTCAAGCTGGCGCGGCATCCGTCAGAGCTGATGGAGCGATCGTGGCTCAAGGTGCTCGCGTATTGCTGGCTGTGGGAGGAGCGGCTGCTGTTCGGGCCGGGCTTGAGCGATCCCGACGCGCCGGACCTGCAGACGCTCGACTACACGAACGTGATCACGCGCTGGGTGCGGGTGGGCAAAGGCGACCCCGCGAAGATCCAGCGGATGGTCGATCAGAACGCCAACGCGAAGGTGAACGTGCTGTTCGAGAGCGCGGAGCGGCAGGAAGCGTTCTTCGAGGAGGCCCGCGCGGCGAAGCTGAACCGCCTGGTGAAGGCCGAGTTCGCGGCGATCGATGCGGGCTTGCTGCGCGAGCTGTCAGCGCTGGACGAGCGGCGGCACAAGCTCACCGTGACGTTGACGGGTGATCATTTTTACATCGACGCGAACGGGATGACGCTCGATGGGCCGCTGGTGCGCGGGTCGTTCTGAAAAGCCTCGAGGGAACGGGGGGGCTCGCTCCTGGGCGACGGCGCTCAAATCGCTGAGCCCCTCGCTGCGACCTTTGTTTGACTCGCTGATTCGGGCTTCGTGATGGTGACGTCGACACGTCCTGCCACCGTCCAGCCGGCTGGTCGCTGGCGGGTTGAGTTCCCAATTCGGGCCGTGAGGATCCTCGCTACGCGCT